>CAMOFU010000108.1 GCA_946613705.1 uncultured Clostridia bacterium | reverse complement strand
CTCTGTCCCAAGAATGCGGGTGCCTATGTGCTTCACTTTACACAGTAAAAGACGCGGTGTCTTACGTCTGTCGCCCGCACTATGTAAGCGGCAGCAAGCCGCGTCCCGTGAACTCGCCGTCCGCAGGACGCCTTGACGGGAGAGGGGGAATGTGGTATAATAGGGAACGAATAAATCTGTATAGTGAGGTTTTGAAATGATCTACAACAATATTCTGGAAGCAATGGGGCATACACCGCTGATAAGGCTGACCAATATGCCCGACGAGGATTCGGCGCAGGTGCTTGTAAAGTTCGAGGGACTGAATGTGGGCGGTTCGATCAAGACAAGAACGGCATACAACATGATACTTGCTGCCGAGCGGGACGGTCTGATCGGAGAGAATACGGTGATCGTCGAGCCTACAAGCGGAAATCAGGGCATCGGTCTTGCGCTCATCGGGGCGGTGAAGGGGTACAGGACAGTTATCATCATGCCCGATTCGGTGAGCCGTGAGAGAAGGATGCTCGTGCGTCATTACGGTGCCGAGGTCAGGCTGGTACACGACGAGGGCGACATCGGCAAGTGCATGGACGAGTGCCTGCGGATAGCCGAGCAGATGAAGCGTGACGACCCGAACGTTTATATCCCGCAGCAGTTTGAGAACCCTGCCAACCCGCAGGTACACCGCGACTGCACGGGACCCGAGATAATCGAGCAGGCGGGCTGCCCCATAGACGGCTTTTGCTCGGGCTTCGGCACGGGCGGCACTCTCTCGGGCATCGGCGGCACGCTCAAGGCCAGATACCCCGATATAGAGATCTGGGCAGTCGAGCCCGAGAATGCGGCGATACTTGCGGGCGGAACGATCGGGACTCATTTGCAGATGGGCATAGGCGACGGGCTTATCCCCGGGAACCTCGATCTGAACATCTATGACGAGCTGTGCATAGTAACCGACGACGATGCGATCAACACCTCAAAGGCGCTTGCACGGCAGGAGGGGATAATGTGCGGCATCTCGAGCGGGACGAATGTGGCAGCTGCTCTGAAGCTGGCGAAAAAGCTCGGCCGCGGCAAGACGGTGGTGACGGTGCTGCCCGATACCGCCGAGAGGTATTTCTCGACACCGCTGTTTGAAAACGAATGACCGCCGCATAGGATAGCGCGGCAATAGCTGAACGGAGGAGGTGCGGTATGGGAAAGAACAAGGGCTACAGGTCTATGATGACAGCCATTTTCTGCGGTATCATTGTGATACTGATGCCCGTGTGCATATTTTTGGGTACAAGGAAGACTATCGACTGCCGCATTAACGGCACAGAGGTCGAGGCTGAGGTCACGGCGGTGACGCGCATCGGGCGCACGAGGCAGGTAGAAGCGATATACTATGACAGTAACGGTGCTCTGCATATCTGCGAGACGGTATACAACGGTATCCCGAATGTCGGCGACAGGTTCACGGGCTATACCGACCCCGACGATCCCGACAAGCTTTACCGTATGCCTTCGACAGTGCTGCTGATCGTATTCGGCACGGTGTATGCGGCGCTGCTGCTCGTGTCTCTGATCTCGCTTTTCAGGAGCATACGGATCCACCGTGAGAACCGCCTGCTCTCCGAGCGGGGGACGCTCGTAAAGGGCAGGATAGTCAGTGTGAACAGGCGCTCGAAGTTCGTTTATGACTGCTTTGCCAATTTCACCGATGACGAGGGCACCACGCAGACGGTGATGGTCACCTTCAGCAAAAGCATTCCCGCACCCGATACCGAGTGCTCGCTGGTCTATTACCGCACCCCGAAGGGCAGACTTATCTGTGACCTTATAGAGCTGTGAGCTTTGAACATGAACAAAAATTGAACTTATATCTGAAAAGAAGTAAAAAGTCAGCAGCGGCTGTTGAAAAGAGAGGATAAAAATAGTATAATATTTTTGTCGGAGTATCTCCGTAAACGGGATCTCCCAAATTTTATGACGGAGGGTGTATTACAATGTTAGTTTCGGCTAAGGAAATGATGCAGAAGGCTGCCGCAGGCCATTATGCAGTTGGACAGTTCAATATCAACAACCTTGAGTGGACGAAGGCTATCCTTCTTACCGCTGAGGAGAACAAGAGCCCCGTTATCCTCGGTGTTTCCGAGGGCGCAGGCAAATATATGTGCGGCTTCGAGACCGTATCGGCCATGGTAGCTGCTATGGACAAGAGCCTTGGGATCACAGTCCCCGTTGCTCTTCATCTTGACCACGGTACTTATGCAGGCTGCTACAAGTGCGTAAAGGCAGGCTTCACCTCGATCATGTTCGACGGAAGCTCACTTGCATTTGAGGACAACCTTGCAAAGACTACCGAGCTCGTTCACGTTGCAGATCAGCTGGGTCTTTCCCTTGAGGCTGAGGTAGGCTCTATCGGCGGCGAAGAGGACGGCGTTGTCGGCATGGGCGAGTGTGCAGACCCCAACGAGTGCAAGACCATTGCAGATCTCGGTGTTACGATGCTCGCAGCGGGCATCGGCAATATCCACGGTGTATATCCCGCCAACTGGCCGGGTCTTTCCTTTGAGACACTGGCTGCGATCAAGAAGGAGGTAGGCGATATGCCTCTCGTTCTGCACGGCGGCACAGGTATCCCCGACGATCAGGTCAAGAAGGCTATCGATATGGGCGTTGCTAAGGTAAATGTCAATACCGAGTGCCAGCTCGTATTCAGAGATGCTACAAGAGCTTATGTTGAGGCAGGCAAGGATCAGCAGGGCAAGGGCTTCGACCCCAGAAAGCTGCTGGCTCCCGGCTTTGAGGCTATCAAGGTCAAGGTCAAGGAGAAGATGGAGCTGTTCGGCTCTGTAGGCAAGGCCTAAGCTGATGATCGTAGTGAAGGGTTTGGGCGGATACTATCCGCCCAAACATCTGTCAGGTGATGCTCGATGGAGTTTTTCAGTGCCCGCCGTATAGCGCGGATAGGCGCATCGGCAGCAGTATACATAGCAGCCACACTGCTGTGTGCGCCGCTGGCATATGAGACAGTGCAGTTCAGGGTATCGGAGATGCTCATGCTGCTGTGCTGGTATGAGAAGGACTACATAACGGCGATGACGGTAGGGTGCCTGACGGCGGACCTGTTCAGCTCGCTGGGAATGTTCGATGTGCTGTTCGGCACGATGGCGACATTGATAGCAGCGGTGCTGATGTACCTGCTCAGGAAAAGGGTGGGGCTGTTTACTGCTTCGCTGTTTCCCGTGATAAGCAATGCGCTTATCATCGGTCTTGAGATAAAGATAGTAACGGGCGACCCGTTCTGGATCAATGCAGGCTGCGTGGCGCTGGGAGAGTTCGTGTGCGTGTCGATATTCGGTGTGACAGTGTTCAGGCTGCTTGAAAAGAATAAGCATTTTATGAAGCTGTTGACTTCTCCGACAGAATAAGGTAATGCTATCGGGAGCAGGCAATAGTCTGTTCTGGGATAAATCGGGTTTTCTTTGAGGTCTCGGTGTCCTGAAAGAAGAACCGAGAGGAGCAGGACGGAAACGTCCTGCTCTTTTTTTCGATATGACAGCATGATACTGCTGCGTATTTCGGATCGGGGATATGATCTGTAGTCTTTTCGTGGAGGTGCCGATATGGCGTTTGTTGAATTCAGGAATGTGCATAAGCGTTATAAAATGGGTGAGGTCACTATCAGTGCGAGCAACGGGGTCAGCTTCGAGATAGAGAAGGGCGAGTTCGTGGTGATAGTCGGCGCATCGGGCGCGGGCAAGACCACTATACTCAATATGCTCGGCGGGATGGATACCTGCGATGAGGGCGAGATGATCGTGGACGGACAGGATATAGCTGCCTATAACCGCCGACAGCTGACCGCTTACCGCAGATACGATATCGGCTTTGTGTTCCAGTTCTATAACCTTGTAGGGAATCTTACAGCGAAGGAGAATGTTGAGCTTGCCGTGCAGATAACCAGAGACGCTGCCGACCCGCTTACGGTGCTCGAAAGCGTCGGCCTCGGGGACAGGACGGATAACTTTCCCTCGCAGCTCTCGGGCGGCGAGCAGCAGAGAGTCTCGATAGCCCGCGCTCTTGCCAAGAATCCCAAGCTGCTGCTGTGCGATGAGCCGACGGGTGCGCTCGACTATAACACGGGAAAAACTATACTCAAGCTGCTTCAGGATACCTGCCGCAAAAACGGCATGACTGTCGTTGTCATAACCCATAACTCCGCCATCGCTCCCATGGCAGACAGAGTGATAAGGATAAAGAACAGCAGGGTAGACAGCGTGACAATGAACAGTGAGCCTGCCGATGTTGAAACTATAGAGTGGTAGGCATACAGCAATATATACAGTGCGGCAGCCCGACTATCTGCAAGTCGGGCTGTTTTTTTCAGATCGGCCGAATGTGATATACAAATGACATATTGCTGTGCTATAATAGGTTCAGAAAAGCACAGAGAGCGGAGGTGTGTGGCAGTGAAAATACTGCTGATCGAGGACGACCTGCAAATAACAGAGGTCATCGTGAAATACTTCGGTGAACGGGGAGAGGAGCTGACTGTTGTAACAGACGGCGGGGAGGCGCTCAGGCTCGCCGAAAACGGCGCGGCGGACTGTTCTGTCGTGCTGCTGGATATAATGCTGCCCAATGCCGACGGATTCGCTGTCTGTCGGGCTCTGCGGCGTACAAGCGATATCCCGATAATCTTTATAACCGCCCGCGGCCGCGAGGAGGATATCCTGCATGGCTACGATCTCGGCTGCGATGACTATATCGTCAAGCCGTTCCTGCTCTCGGCGCTGTATGCCAAATGTCGGGCTATCGTCAAGCGCACCGAGAGAACTGACAGCCTGCTGACCTGCGGAGCAGTCACCATCGATACACGCAGGCTCGTCTGCTTCACGGACGGGCGGGAGGTCGAGCTGACACAGAAGGAGTTTACGCTGCTTCGCTGCCTTATGGAGCATCAGGGCTGGGTGATGAGCCGCGACACACTGCTTGACCGCGTCTGGGGCAGCGACTGCTTTGTCATCGACCGCGCGGTGGATAATCAGATCAAGCGGCTGCGAAAGGCGCTCGGCAGCGCGGGCGGGCAGATACATACCGTCATAGGGCGGGGCTATAAGCTGCTGGACAAATAAGGAGGGAGCGCGATGAGAAAGAGAATAAGGCCGGGAATAAAGCTTTCCGAAAGGATCGGCAGGAAGATCAAGCGCCGCTCCTCTTTGAAACGAACGACGCTGAAACGTCTGCTGCTGTGGGCGCTCATAGCTGTCACAGCAGTGACCGCTGTTTTCGCCGTCAGGTTCCGCAGCTATATAAACTCGGAGATAGACAGACAGGCCGAGGAGCAGATCGCCCGCCGACTGTCCGATATACAGCGGTATATAAACAAGCGGGCGGACGAGGGCAGACGGGAGCTGCTCATGCAGGATATCAGCGTGTATCTTGCATTGTATACCAACTACGTTATTGATATCAGGGAGCCTCTTCTCGGCAGAGACAAAGGCTCTGCGCAGGTCGTTTCCCACCGTTCGGAGGGCGCATATGCAGTCGCGGTGCTGGTAGACAGAAACAACGGTATCGCTGCCTCAAATCGGCGGACGCTTTATTCGCTGTTTGTCCCCTCTGACAACAGAGATGAGGGCGGCTATTATGTCTGCGATGAGTCGGCATTCGCACTGCCGCAGATGCAGGAGCTGATGCAGACCTATGATGAGATGCTGCAAAATGCGGGAAGAGACAGCTTTCCCGAGATAAAGCTGACCTCGGCATACATTGACAGAAGGACCCGCACATTTATCCCGCGAACGGGCACTGTTTCGCTATTCACCATGGGCGGGGAATACGATACGGCACCCGAGGTCAAAAAGTCGTACTCGGGGACGAAGGATATCAGCATCACGATAGATGACAGCCGATTCGAGGTGATCGAGCAGCGCCGCGTGGAGGAACCCGGCATGAGCTATGAGACTATCGTCCTGACCGATCTCTACGGCGAGAAGGACGAGATCATCAGCCGTTTCAGCAGCGAGCTGGTCTTTCGGGACACAACCGACGGCTACGGGATGCTTTCGTCGTTTGACGGCGGCGGATATGTATACGGCAGCAGCATACCCGTGTATATAGACGGCGAGCAGTATATGCTCTGTCTCAGGTTCGTTGTGGATCACGATGATGCCGAGGTGACAAGGCTGTATTACAAATGGGTGGTGCTGTTTGCAGCGGCATCGGTGCTTATCGCGCTGCTCATCTGTTGGTACAGAAATGTGAAGAACAAATTGAAATATGAATTTGAGGACTATCAGCGAGCCCTTACCGATCAGCTCGCACACGATATCAAGACCCCGCTCATGGCAGTCAGCGGCTATGCCGAGAACCTCAGAGACAGCAGGCTGACCGAAACGGAGCAGGAGCAGTATCTTGATTCTATCCTTGACAACACTGCCTTCATTGATCGGCTCGTCAGCCGTACACTGTATCTCAATCATATGATAGATGTGTACGAGCCGAAGCCCGAATCGGTGTCTGTCTCGGAGGTCGTAAAAAAGGCATTGGAGAAATACAGCCTGCTTCTCGGTGAAAAGCATATGATCTGCGAGGTCAGCGGCGATGCGGAGCTCAGGACGGATAAGACCGCGCTCACGACCGTGACAGAGAACCTTATCTCAAATGCCGTCAAGTATACTCCCGAAAACGGCAGGGTCTCGGTCACAGTGGATAAGGATCGGCTCACCGTGACAAACACAGTTACGGACAAGATAGATACCGAAGAGCTGAAGCGCCCGTTTGCCCGAGGCGATAAGGCACGCAGCAACACAAGCGGCCACGGACTCGGTCTTGCGATAGCCGACCGCGCCGCAGGTCTGAACGGTATGTCTCTCGAGCTCTCCTGCACCTGCGACCAATTCCGTGCTGCGCTGATATTCAAATGACGATCTGTCCCGCAGGCAGAAAAAGGCCCCGAGCTGCACATTGCAGTTCGGGGTCGGTTCATTTGGTCTGCTTTTTATCGGCAGTATTATCTGCGGGCTCTCTGCCGTATCTGCGGAAAAATGCTTCTATCTCATCGCGGCTGCGCACGAGCTCGGAGCAGAGCAGCCGTTTGGACACAGGCTCATAAAAGCCGATCACCGTTTCGCCCGTGCAGGTGCTCGACTCAGTTCTTATCTCAAGACCCTCACAGCCCTTCGGGACGGGCATTGTTCGGAAGCTTTTAAACAGTCCCATCTCACTTGCCGTCCGAGAGCTCGGAGATTATCTGGATAAAGGCATCGACGTTATCAAAGTCCTTATACACCGAAGCGAAGCGGACATAAGCAACAGAATCCAGCTCTTTAAGACCCGCGAGCACCTTATCGCCGATCTCGCTGGTAGTGGTCTCGGTCTGCATAGCGTTGGCATAGGTGTTCTCGATATTATCCACCAGCTCATTCACCTGTTCAACGCTCACGGGGCGCTTTTTGATAGCCGACTGAAGCCCCTTGAAGAGCTTGTTCCTATCGAACGGCTCAAAGCTGCCGTCACGCTTGTAGACCATAAGCAGGGGCTTTTCCACGACCTCGTATGTGGTGAAGCGCTTGCCGCAGTTGGTACACTCACGTCTTCTGCGCTTTTTGCCCTCACTCGGGCGCGAATCTATGACCTTGGTATCCTCATAGCTGCAAAAAGGACATCTCATAATAATTCTCCTACCATAACATATAGTATTTGTGATACATCAATTATACCATAAATTGTACATCTTGTCAAGTG
>CAMOFU010000107.1 GCA_946613705.1 uncultured Clostridia bacterium | reverse complement strand
GACGGTTTTTGAATCGAAAGAGCTTGTGCCTTTTCGAATCTGTACGGATCAGGAAAAGGACAGCTTTGACAGTGCAGTGATGATTCATCTGCCGAGAAGTTATTTCGGCAGTTCCGACTGCTGCAATTTTGAAAAGGCCTCTTGATTATTGCAGAGATATGTGGTATAATATATGAAATTGATATCATATATTAAAGGAGTGAGTTTCATGAATATTTCCGAATTTGCCAAAGAGGCGGGAGTATCGGTTTCGGCGGTCAGCCGCTATTTCAATAACGGCTATCTTGCCGAGGATAAAAAAGAGAAGATCGAAGCAGCTCTGAAAAGAACAGGCTATATGCCAAGCTATTCCGCGAGGGCTGTTCGCTCCAAAGTCACAAAGCTGATAGGCGTGATCTTGCCAAAGCTGTCCAGCGAAAGCATTTCCCGTGTGACCGAGGGCATCAGCGAGGTGTTGGGAGAAGAGGGCTTTGAACTGCTGCTTGTCAATACCGCCAACGACTATAACCGTGAGATCAGTTCGCTGGAGCTTTTCAGGCAGAACCGTGTGGACGGCGTGATACTGCTTGCAAGCGTGTTCACCGACCTTCACCGCTCGCTGCTCGCAAAGATGAGAGTGCCTGTGGTAATCATCGGTCAGCAGCTGAAAGGTTATAACTGCGTCTGCCATAACGACGAGGGCGCAGCTTACAGCATGACCAAACTAATGCTTAACAAAGGTGCGAAGCGACCTGCCTTTATCGGTGCAAACCCCGATGACAAAGCCGCAGGCCTCGATCGCAGACTCGGCTTTGAAAGAGCTGTTAAGGAGGCGGGGCTGACCGTCGATCCGAAGTATTGCGAGATTGCAAAGTTCAGCATGAGTTCGGGATACGAAAAAGCCAGACGCCTTTTCTCAAACCGTCTGAAGCCCGACTGTTTATTCTGCGCTACCGATAATATTGCCGCAGGCGCTATGCAGTATCTCCGTGAAAACAACATCCGCGTGCCCGATGATGTTATGGTCGGCGGGGTAGGAGATTCGCGCTTCGACAAAGTGCTGTATGTTCCCCTCTCGACAGTTCATCTGCATTACAAGACCGCGGGAATAGAAGGAGCGAAAATGCTGCTCTCCGAAATGAAGGACAGATCCGAGGTCCACCGAATACTTCAGCTTGAATATGAAATAATAGAAAGAGAGTCTACCGACAAACATTGCTGATTTATCGTTTTGCACAAACCAAGCATCTGAAATTGTGTGAAACTAACCAAAAGCTCTTTCATAATTCTGATTAAATGTCAATAGACATTCCGCATTATATATGATATAATTTAATCACGATATGAAATCAATATCATAATAATTTCAGATATTGTTTCAGAGACCTCGTCTTATTTACGAAAGGGTGATCTACATGGATTACAGTAAGTGTGCATCCGAGATCCTCAGCGCCATAGGCGGTAAGGATAACCTCGCAAGCGCAGCCCACTGCGCCACACGTCTCAGGCTGGTCATAGCCGACAACGAAAAGGTAAAGAAATCCGTGCTCGAAAACATCGACGGCGTCAAAGGTGTGTTTGAAGCTCAGGGTCAGCTTCAGATCATTATCGGCACCGGTACGGTGAACAAGGTCTACGCCGAGTTTATTATAATGGCAGGCGTCGAGGCCGCTTCAAAAGACGATGTCAAAAAGGCCGCCGCCGCCAAGGCCCCCTGGTACAAGCGGGCTGTCAAGACCTTGGGCGATATCTTTGTTCCGATCATTCCCGCTATTGTTGCCACGGGTCTTCTCTGCGGACTGCTGGGCGGTCTGTCCAGAGCCTTCCCCGAAATGGCGGATTCTCAGTTCTATAAGCTGCTGGATATTTTCTCCAACGCAGCTTTGACCTTCCTGCCGATTCTTATTGCGGTAAGCGCCGCAAAGATCTTCGGTGCCAATATCTATCTCGGCGCCGTTATCGGTATGATAATGATCCACCCGAACCTGATAAATGCCTGGTCCGTGGGCGACGGCAGTGACCTTCCGATCCTTTGGTCATGGGGCTTCTGGGATATCCACGCCACAGGCTATCAGGGACACGTTATCCCCGTAGTCATCGCGGTGCTTCTGCTTTCGATCATCGAAAAATGGCTCCACAAAAAGGTCCCCGAAATGCTGGATCTCTTTGTTACCCCGCTGGTATCCGTATTCATTACGGGCTTCCTGACGATGACCGTCATCGGCCCCGTGTTCTCGCAGATCGAATCCTGGGTGCTCTCGGGCGCACAGTGGCTCATCTCGATACCCTTCGGCATCGGTTCGTTCCTTATGGGCGCCGCCTACGCTCCTACGGTAGTTGCGGGTGTTCATCATATGTATAATGCCATCGAGCTTTCAATGATCGCCGATAACGGCAAGAACATCTGGATGCCTATTGCTACGGCTGCCAACGTTGCACAGGGTGCCGCTGCTCTCGCGGTCGCCATCAAGACCAAGAACAAGAAAACCAAGTCAATGGCTCTGCCCGCATCGCTCTCCGCTTTCATGGGAATTACCGAGCCCGCGATCTTCGGTGTTAACGTAAGATATGTCAGACCGCTTATTGCAGGTATGGCAGGCGGCGCCTGCGGTGCCGCGGTAGCTTCGGTAATGAACGTTTATGCCACTGCCAACGGCGTAACGGGTATATTCGGCTTCCTTATCACCACCGACAGTATAGCCGGTTATCTGCTTACTTTCCTGGTTGCATCGGCTGTTGCATTCGGACTTTCATGGATGCTTTACAAGGATCCCGTGGAGGAAGCGATCGCAGCATCCGATCCCGAGCCCGAACCTGCTCCTGCCATTGAAGTCAAGTCCTCCGTAAGCTATGACGACAGCTGCGTATATTCGCCTCTCAAGGGTAAGGCTGTTCTTATGGCAGACGTTCCCGACGAGACCTTCGCTTCCGACGTCCTCGGAATGGGCGCCGCGGTGGATCCCGCCGAGGGCAAGGTGGTCGCTCCCGCCGACGGCGAGGTAAGCACTCTCTTCGATACCCACCACGCAATAGGTCTGACCCTCGACAACGGTATGGAAATGCTGATACACATAGGCATCAACACCGTGGAGCTTAACGGTGAGGGCTACACCGCCCACGTTGAGGAGGGCGACAGATTCACCCGCGGGCAGACTCTCATTACCTTTGATATTCCGCTTATCAAGAGCAAGGGCTATCCCGTGATAACTCCCGTGATAATCACCAACGCCGATGAATACAGCGACATCCACAAGGCCGAGTGCAGCGAGGTGGAGTACCTTGACAAGCTGATCGAAACGGCCAAGTAAAAAAGGACGGTGAGCCGGACTATGAAAAACGATTACAGGCAGATGCTTCATCTTGAGCCGAAGACAGGCTGGCTCAACGATCCCAACGGGCTGTGCTTTTTCAAGGGAGAGTACCATGTTTATTTCCAGTATGCTCCCGACAGCGCCGAGGGTAAAGGGCTGAAGTGCTGGGGTCACTGGAAAAGCCCCGATCTCCTGCACTGGCGCTTTACAGGGACGGTGCTTTTCCCCGATATTCCCGAGGATCGCAGTGGTGTATATTCGGGCTGCGGCTTCGTCAAGGACGATATGCTTTATCTTTTCTATACAGGCAACGTAAAAGAAGAGGGCGATCACGATTATATCACCTCGGGACGGGGAGCTAATGTCATCCTCGTGACCACCGAGGACGGGCATAATATGAGTGCCAAAAAAGTCCTGCTGAGAAACTCCGATTACCCCGATTACTGCTCCTGCCATGTGCGGGATCCGAAAGTCTGGGAGGAAGACGGGAAGTATCATATGGTGCTTGGCGCAAGAACTCTCGACGACAAAGGCTGCGTGCTTTACTATATCTCGGAGGATCTTGTGAACTGGAGCTTTGATAAGGAGATACGCACCCCCGATTCGGGCTATATGTGGGAATGTCCCGACGAGTTCACCCTCGGAGGAGAGCGCTTTCTGAGCATTTCTCCCCAGGGGCTCCCCCACGAAAAATATTTCTCGCAGAATGTATACAGCTCGGGATATCTGAAAACGGACACGGGCGTCTACAACGAATGGGATCGGGGATTTGATTTCTATGCTCCCCAGACCTTCGATGCCCCCGACGGCAGAAGGATTCTCATCGGCTGGGAGGGAATAGGCGATATACCTTACACAAACCCCACCGTGTCTCTCGGCTGGCAGCATTGTCTGACCCTCCCGCGGGAGCTGTCTCTCTCCGAAAACGGCGAAATGCTCCAGCAGCCGATCAGAGAGCTTGAAAAGCTGAGAAGATCGTCACAGCCCGTAAACAGCGGAGAAAGCCTTACGGCTCAGCTGCCCTTTGAGATCTGCGGGGACTGTGGTAAAGAATTCTCACTTACCTTTGAAGGCATACTGAAGTTCGAATACAGCGGCGGCGAGGCAGCGCTGGCATTTCTTTCAAAGTCTGCGGGCGGAGGCCGCATTGCAAGATTCGCAAAGCTTGATAACTGCCGTGATTTCCGAATCATCGCAGATAAGGCTTCGGCGGAGGTGTATCTTAACGGCGGCGAAAAGGTGTTTTCTTCCAGAATGTATCCCGCCGATACAGAGATCACAGTCACAGCTGACGGAATAAGCGGGACCCTTTATCAGCTTGACGGAATTGAGGTGATACCCGATGAGTAATACACTTGCCGCTGTCGGCGAAGCCCTGATAGACTTCATCCCCGACAAAAGCGGCTGTGAATTTGACGAGGTGACAGCTTTCTCCCCGAAAGTTGGCGGAGCCCCTGCAAACGTCTGTGCCGCATTCTCTCGGCTCGGCGGGAGCTCCCGTATGCTCACTCAGCTGGGTGACGACCCCTTCGGTCATAAGATAATCGGAGAGCTGAAAAAAGCTGGCGTCGATACTTCCTGCATCTCCCTCACCGACAAGGCAAATACCGCACTGGCTTTTGTCTCCCTCGGAGAGAACGGCGACCGTACCTTCTCTTTTTACCGCAAGCCCAGCGCCGATATGCTTTACAGCGCCGACAGCGTTAAAGAGGAATACTTCGACGGCGTCTTTGCCCTGCATTTCTGCAGCGTTTCCATCGGGGACTTTCCGATGAAGGAGGCTCACAAGCGGGCTATCGAGATCATGCATCGCAGGGGCGGCATCGTCAGCTTTGACCCCAATCTCAGATTCAATCTCTGGAACAGCAGGGAAGCTCTCCGCGCGGCAGTGAGGGAATTCATCCCACTCAGCGATATCGTCAAGCTCTCGGAGGACGAACTGGAGTTCGTCACAGGCGCGTCGGACCCCGAACAGAGCGCGGCGCGGCTCTTCGAGCATGGCGTGAACTTGGTACTGATAACCATGGGAAGCAAGGGGGCATACGCCTTCACAAAGACCGCACAGGGTTTCTCCCCCGCAAAGCCCGTAAAGGCAGTTGACACAACGGGTGCAGGTGACGGCTTCACAGGGGCATTTCTGTGGAAGCTCGGTCAGAAAGGTACGGGAAAGGCAGAGCTTGAAGAGATACCAATGGCGTATCTCTGCGAATGCCTTGACTTTGCAAATCAGTTCTGCGCCCTGAGCGTTCAGAAAAAAGGTGCCATAGCATCTTATCCGACTTTGGATGAGATGCAGAAAATATAATTCTATCTACGAAAGGAACGAAGTATCATGAAAGAATTTTCCTACACCATCAAGGATGAGATCGGCATCCACGCAAGACCCGCAGGCAACCTTGTTAAGCTCATCAAGGGCTTTTCCAGCAAGGTGACCATCGAGAAGGAGGGCAAGCCGCCTATCAATGCCACAGCTCTGATGAAGCTCATGGGCCTCGGCGTAAAATGCGGCGACACCGTTAAGTTCACTGTCGAGGGTGACGACGAGGAAGCTGCCGTAAAGGGCATCGAAGAGTTCATGAACGCAAATCTCTGATAATCAGCATACTGAAAGGACAGGTGACGGACTATGGTCGTGTTTAACGGAAAAGGAGTATACGGAGCCGTTGCGATAGGCAAGGCTCACGTTTTCAAAAGACAGGCGGCTGAGGTCCGCCGCGTGTCCGTAAGCGATACCGCCGCCGAGCTGGAGCGTTTTGAAAACGCCAAGGCACTGGCCGCGGAACAGCTGACGGCGATCTATGAAAAAGCGCTTAAAGAGGTCGGCGAGACCAATGCAGAGATCTTTGAGATCCATATTATGATGCTGGACGACGAGGACTACAACGAATCCGTTCAGAGCATCATAGAGACTCAGAGCGTCAACGCCGAATATGCCGTGGCAGTGACCTCCGACAATTTCGCCGAGATGTTCGCAAGCATGGACGATGCCTATATGCAGGCCCGTTCCGCCGATGTAAAGGATATTTCCAACCGACTTATCGCCTGTCTGACCGACAGCGGCGGAAGCAGCGGAGCTTCGGATGAAAAAATGATCGTCTGCGCCGACGACCTTGCTCCCAGCGAAACGGTTTCGCTTGATAAGGATAAGGTGCTTGCTTTTGTTACGGCTTTCGGCTCCTCAAATTCCCATACCGCCATCCTTGCCAGAAATATGAACATCGCGGCGGTAATAGGCGTGGGAGAAGATTTCCTCAAGGCCGCAGAGGACGGCTGCCTTGTGGCGGTTGACGGTCATACGGGAGAGGTGTTTGTCGATCCCGACGAAGAGACCGTTAAACGCCTTGAAGAAAAACAGGCCGCCGACATCAAAAAGAAACAGCTTCTCCAGGATCTTAAAGGCAAGGAAAATGTCACCCTTGACGGCAAAAAGGTCAACATTTATGCCAACATCGGCGGCGTAGGCGGGATAGGTGCGGTGCTTGCCAACGATGCAGGCGGCATCGGGCTTTTCAGAAGCGAATTTCTCTATCTCGAAAGCGAGGATTACCCCACCGAGGAACAGCAGTTCCAGGCTTATAAAAAAGTGCTGGAAAGCATGGCGGGGAAGAAGGTCATAATCCGCACCCTCGATATCGGCGCCGACAAGCAGATAGATTACTTCAAGCTGGACAAGGAGGACAATCCCGCACTCGGCTTTCGGGCAATACGCATCTGCCTAACGCGACCCGAGATATTCCGCACACAGCTCAGAGCGCTGTACCGCGCTTCCGCTTTTGGTGATCTCGGAATAATGTTCCCGATGATAACCTCGGTTTCCGAGGTGGAAAAATGTCTTGCACTGTGTCGGGAGATCAGGGAAGAGCTTTCTGCCGACGGTATCCGTTTCAACGAAAAGACGGAGCTCGGAATTATGATCGAGACCCCCGCGGCGGCAGTTATCAGTGACAGGCTGGCACCTCTCGTTGACTTTTTCAGCGTCGGTACCAACGACCTTACTCAGTATACCCTCGCCTGCGACCGTCAGAACGCTAAGCTCGAAGCCTTTGTTGATACGCATCATGAGGCAGTGCTCAGGCTGATAGAGATGTCTGCAAAGAACGCTCACGCCAATAATGCCTGGATAGGTATATGCGGCGAGCTGGCCGCCGACCTTTCCCTCACCGAGACTTTCCTGCGCATGGGTATTGACGAGCTTTCGGTATCCGCACCGTTTGTTCTGCCGCTGCGCGAAAAAGTCAGAAGCATCTCGCTGAAATAATCATCTGCCGTATATCCTCCAGCCGCGAGGCGGGGAGGATATACGGCTTTTGTTTTTTTCTTGACTTGAAACGGTTATTATGGTATAATATTTTCATATGAGAGACCGTTCTTCCCGATATACATTCGGGCAAATAAAAAGCTCAGATTTCTTTGTTTCACAGTTCGCAATGAAACAA
>CAMOFU010000106.1 GCA_946613705.1 uncultured Clostridia bacterium | reverse complement strand
CCCCTCACAAATCATTTAAAAAATATTCATCTATTCCACGAACATCACTATTGAAAATGACCGCAACTTGTGGTATAATATAATATTATCTATCAATGAGGTCGGTCGTATGAAAAAATGGAAGATCAATGAATGTAATAATGCCGTTGTATCCGATCTTGCGCGGAAGTGCGACCTTTCGCCGCTCACGCTGAAGGTCCTGAACGCAAGAGGTTACAATAATATAGACGATGTTGCTGCGCTGTTCGAGGACAGCGGCCTTGACGACCCCTATCTTATCACCGATATGGATAAGGCGGTCAAGGCTATCGAACAGGCAGTCGATAATTATGACCTGATCTGTATTTACGGCGATTACGACTGCGACGGTGTTACCGCGACCACCATTCTTTACAGCTATCTGCAAAATATCGGCGCTAATGTGATGTTCCGTATCCCCGAGCGCTCGGAGGGCTACGGGCTGAATATCCCCGCTGTTGAACAGCTCGCCGAGCAGGGCGTTTCATTGATCGTTACCGTCGATAACGGCATCTCCGCTGTGACCGAGGCGGAGAAGATCTATGAGCTCGGAATGAAGCTCGTTGTTACCGACCATCATCAGCCGGGTGAAGTGCTCCCTCGCGCCGAAGCCGTTGTTGACCCCCACCGCCGCGACTGTACCTCTAAGTACAAAGACCTCTGCGGGGCGGGTGTTGCTTTGAAGCTTTGTATCGCTCTTAATGATAACGATGCGGATATGATGCTTGAACAGTTCGCTGATGTCTGCGCTATCGGAACAGTCGCTGACGTTGTCCCGCTCACGGGCG
This sequence comes from uncultured Clostridia bacterium, assembly GCA_946613705.1. Lineage (GTDB taxonomy): Bacteria > Bacillota > Clostridia > Oscillospirales > Ruminococcaceae > FB2012. The sequence continues at coordinate 6,954 of CAMOFU010000106.1, read as the reverse complement.
AGAATCGCAGCATAGTCAAAACAGGTCTCAGGTATTTGAAAAACACCGAAAACTACGGCCTTGATATGCTCATGGACAGATCGTCGGTAAACAGAGAGTCGCTCAATTCCACCTCTATCGCTTTCCAGATAAGCCCGCGCATCAATGCCTCGGGACGGTTCGGCTCGCCTGCGATCGCAGTCAATGCACTGCTTGCCGAGGACGAGGAAGATGCAGCCGCTTACGTCGATCAGATGATATCCCTGAACGATCAGCGGCGCACGATAGAGAATGAGATACTCAGATCTATCCTTCATTATATCGACAAAAACCCCGCTGTTGCTGCCCGCCGTGTTCTTATTCTTGCAGGCAACGGCTGGCATCACGGCGTTATCGGGATAGTGGCAGCAAAGCTTCTCGATCTGTTCGGAAAGCCTACTATCCTGCTTTCTATTGATAAGGACGGCATTGCCCGCGGCTCGGCAAGGAGCATTAAGGGCTTTAATATCTTTGAGTGCCTTACTTATGCCTCCGAGGTGCTCGATCACTTCGGCGGGCACGAGTGCGCGGGCGGCCTTACGATCGCTTCGGATAAGATACCAAAGTTTACCAAGCTCGTATATGAATTTGCCGCGCGGTTCGATATTATGCCTACGCTTACCGTTGAGTGTGACCTGAAGCTTGAACCCGCCGATATAACCGTTGAAAACGTTAAGGGCCTTGCAGCTCTCGAACCTTTCGGCGCGGATAATCCCAAGCCGCTGTTTGCTGTCACAGATGCAAGGGTAGAGCGGATATCGGGAATGACACAGGGCAAGCACACAAGGCTCGAGCTTGATTATAACGGCGTCAAGCTTACTGCACCGCTTTTCGGTCAGCCGCCCTCATCTCTCAGTATCAGGCAGGGCGACAGGCTCGAGCTTGCTGTCAACCTTGATATAAACGAATACAACGGCAAGCAGTCAGTTAATCTGCGTATAGCTGATATGCGGCCTTACGGTGTTAATCAGGACAGATATTTCAATGCGCTCGACTGCTATGAGAGGTTCATCATCGGTGAGGAGCTCCCACAGGCGTTTTTGAAAAAGATAGACCCCTCGCGCGAGGAAATGATCTCGGTATATAAGCTGATCGCATTGTATAAAGATTTCGGCATAGATGAATTGTATATGCACGTCTGCTCGGCTTCGATGAACTATTGCAAGCTGAGGATAATACTTGATGCCTTTGTGCAGACAGGTCTTGCAGAGCTTTCGCTTTCAACCCATAGAGTGAGGCTGCTGCCTGTTACGCAGAAGGTGGATATGGATTCCGCTGATGTGCTTAAAAAGCTCAGAACAAAAATACAAAATTAGGATAGGAGGAATTGACCGTGGATAATGATATCAACAGGCTCCCCGAGAGACAGGATACTGCATACAATGTAGATGTACTGATACAGAAAATACTTAATGATGAAAAGCAGTATGATCTTTCAAAGATCGTTTCTGCATATGAGACGGCAGATCATTATCACGCGGGACAGAAAAGAGAGTCGGGGGAGCCGTATATAACTCACCCCGTGACCGTAGCCTATATCCTGCTTGAGCTCGGTATGGATACCGATACGATCTGTGCGGCGCTGCTGCATGATGTCGTTGAGGATACGGAGTGTACACTTGAAGAGATACAGAAGAAATTCGGCTCCGATGTTGCGATGCTGGTCAACGGTGTTACAAAGCTCGAAAAGGTAGAGATCTTCACCAAGGACGAACAGAAGGCAGAGAACATCAGAAAGATACTTCTTGCAATGAGCGAGGATATCCGCGTTATAATAATCAAGCTTGCCGACCGTTTGCATAATATGCGCACACTTGGCTACTGCCGCGACGAAAAGCGCCGCGTGATCGCGCATGAGACTATGAATATCTATGCGCCTATCGCTCACAGGCTCGGCATACGTTCGATCAAGGACGAGCTTGAAGACCTTGCATTCTATTATCTCGACCCGTATGCCTATTCGGAGATCGAGCGGCAGATGAAGCTTCGTAAGGAGGCTCGCAGCAAGCTGATCGACGATATTAAATACAAGATAGAAACACGTCTTGCGAATGATTTTGACCCTATACCTCTGATCGAAGGAAGAGTAAAGAGCAACTACGGGATCTACAAGAAGGTCTTCCGCGACGGCAAGGAGATCGACCAGATCTATGACAGATATGCAGTGAGGATAATCGTCAACACCGTTACAGAGTGCTATAATGTGCTTGGGATAATCCACGATATGTTCAAGCCTATACCCAACCGCTTCAAGGATTATATATCAACCCCCAAGCCGAATATGTATCAGTCGCTGCATACGACCGTGATCGGCAGGCAGGGTATACCGTTTGAGGTGCAGATAAGAACATGGGAGATGCACCGCACCGCCGAATACGGTATCGCTGCACACTGGAAGTATAAGGAGGGCGTGAAGTCCAACTCCAAGGATGATAACCGTCTTGCATGGATAAGACAGATCATCGAGTCCCAGCAGGAGTCCAACGATGTTGAAGAGATCGTAAGGGCTATCAAAAACGATCTTGCGCCCGAAGAAGTTTTTGCATTTACTCCTAAGGGCGATATGATCTCGCTGCCGAAGGGTGCAACAGTGATCGACTTTGCCTATGCTATCCATACACAGGTCGGGCACCGAATGATCGGTGCAAGGGTGGATAAGAAAATGGTCTCGATCGACTATCAGGTCAAGACAGGCGAGATAATCGAGATAGTAACGTCCAATTCGGAAAGCCACGGTCCCAACCGTTCGTGGCTGAACCTCTGCAAGACAAATGAGGCAAAGTCGAAGATCCGTTCATGGTTCAAGAAGGAGCGCCGCGAGGAGAACATCTTTGAGGGACGCTCGGCACTGGAGCGTGAGTTCAGGCGGAATATGATCCGCGTGCCCGAAAATGAGCTCGAGGATTTTCTCTCGCTCGATATGCACCGTCATAACTGTGAGACTCTTGATGATTTCTTTGCAGCTATCGGCTACGGCGGAGTACAGCTTTCCAAGGTCATTCAGCGTTTGAAGACAGAGTACAACAAGCGTTACGGCGAAAAGATACAGACCTCGCAGGTCATGGAGGATATCAAGCCGAGGACAAAGAACAATTCGGGTGTTATCGTTGACGGTATAGATAACTGTGTTGTGAAATTTGCCCAGTGCTGCAATCCGCTCCCCGGTGATGAGATCATCGGGTTCATCACAAGGGGACACGGTATCTCGGTGCACAAATGCGACTGCGTGAATTATCAGCGTCAGAAGGATCTTCCCGAGCTTGAAACAAGATGGGTCAATGTAAAATGGGCTGAGGTCAAGGATAACCGCGGCTATTTCAAGGCAACTCTTGATATCATAGCAGTTGACAGGATAGGCCTGCTGGCAGATGTTTCGTCTGCACTGGCTATGATAAATATATATATACACGAGTCCACCTCGCGCGAGCTGAAAAACGGCAATGCTATCCTTTCGGTCACCGTAAGTGTAGCGGGCATGGAGCAGCTCAAAGGTGTTATCAACAAGATCATGAAGATAAAGAACGTTATCTCTGTAGAGAGAAGCGGTAAGTAACGGAGGACTGCAATGAAGATATTCAGACTTATGCCCCTGAGCGTCTGTGATACCAACAGCTATATCGTGGCTGCCGACAGCGGCAGCTGCGTTCTGATAGATGCTCCCGATAACGCGGAATATATAATGGAGCAGATCAATATTCTCGGGCTGACTCTAAAACAGATACTTCTTACACACGGGCATTTTGACCATGTGGGGGCTGTTGCCGATCTTGTTGAGATGACGGGCTGCGAGGTCTATATCCACGAGGCGGATCTTTCAAAGCTCGAAAAAGGCGACGGTGCGCTCGGCAGATTCTTTGGCTCGTCGGGATTCAAGCCATACAGCGGAGCCAAGACCTTTACCGAAGACGATGTGCTGACGCTTGAGGAGCTGGAGTTCGATGTGCTGCACACTCCGGGGCATACGAGCGGATCCTGCTGCTTTATTATAGGTGACTGTATGTTCTCGGGAGATACGCTCTTTGCGCGGTCTATCGGCAGGACAGATATGCCCGACGGCAATTATGAGCTGATGAAACAGTCTATAGAAAAGATATACGAGCTCGGCGGCGACCTTAAAGTATACCCGGGGCATATGAACACCACCACGCTCGAAGCCGAGAGACACTATAATCCGTTTATGAGCCATCTGGGAGATCTTTGATATGACACTGATCTTTTGCGGCAATGATTATAAATACGAGATAGAGGGGATAATGAAGCTGTTTATCCCCGCTGTTCGTTTTAAGCATATTTTTTCGGATGCTCCCGTTTCTTCGGACGATGCCGATAATGTCACTGTATCTGTCAAAGAGAGCGAGGAGTCTGTCGGGCTTTCTGTGTCTGTCAATTATCTTGGCAGACACGCTGAAAGGGAGCAGATCATCTCTGCGGACGATACGAGCGACAGAGAGCTGCTGCTTTCCAAGCTGCTCTATCAGGCTATGAGCGAGATATCGGGGATAGTTCCCAAGTGGGGCGTTATGACGGGTGTAAGACCTGTGAAGCGTGTGAACAGGTATATAGATTCGGGCTGCTCGGAGGACGAGATCAGGGAGATATTCCGCCGTGAATTCTATTGCTCCGAGGAGAAATTTGACATAGCCTATCGCACTGCACAGGTGCAGCGCAGTATCGTTCGCGGCGTGAGAGACAGCTCGTTCAGCCTGTATGTGAACATTCCGTTCTGCCCGACACGGTGCTCCTACTGCTCGTTCATCTCGCAGACGACCGAGTCGGGGAAAAAGCTTATCCCCGATTATATAGGTCTGCTTTGCAGGGAGATCGAGTTTACTGCACAGACGGCGGCAGCTCTTGGGCTCACTCTCGAAACGGTGTACTTCGGCGGAGGCACACCAACCTCTATTGAAGCAGCACAGCTTGAACAGATAATGCGCACTATAGAAAACAGCTTTGATATGAGCGGTGTGCGCGAATATACCGTTGAGGCAGGCAGAGCAGATACGATAACCCGTGAGAAGCTGGAAACGATAAAGCGCTGCGGCTGTTCACGCATCTCTGTAAATCCGCAGACGCTCAACAACAGTGTGCTTGAAGCGATCGGCAGAAGGCATACCGCCGAGCAGTTTTATGAAGCCTTTCGCCTTGCCCGTGAGCTGGGATTTGACCATATCAATACAGATATAATTGCGGGACTTCCTACCGATACACCCGAGAGCTTCAACGATACCGTTGATCGCCTTATCGCCCTTGCACCCGAGAACATAACGGTACATACGCTTTCTATAAAGCGTGCTGCCGATCTGAATTATTCTGAAAACAAGGGGACTGTGCTGAAAAACCCGACGGGCATCATGGTGGATCATGCTGCAAGGCGGCTTACCGAGAGCGGCTATTCTCCGTATTATCTGTACAGGCAGAAGAATATGCTTGAGAACCTTGAAAACATCGGCTGGTGCAAAAAGGGCGAGGAAAGCCTGTATAACATATACATAATGGAGGAGATACAGACGATACTGGCGGTCGGTGCGGGTGCATCGTCTAAGCTGGTCGATCTGAGAGGAAAAAGGCTTGAACGTATCTTCAATTATAAGCACCCGCTTGAATACATCAAGCATTTTGATCTTATGCTTGAAAAGAAGAAAGAGATAGTTGATTTTTATGCTGAGAAAAAATGAGATCGTCCGAATGACAGTCACAGGCATTACCAACGAGGGAAACGGTGTCGGCAGAGCTGACGGTATTGCCGTGTTCGTTCCGATGACTGCTGTAGGCGATGAGATAGATTGCAGGATAGTCAAGGTCAGCAGGAGCTATTGCTACGGTATAGTTGAAAGGCTGATATCACCGTCGGAAGAAAGGACAGAGCCCGACTGTGCCGTATATAAAAAATGCGGCGGCTGTGCGTTCAGGCACTTTACTTACAGTGAGGAGCTTCGGGTAAAGCAGGAGGCTGTCAGGGCTTCGTTCGAGAGGATAGGCAAGCTCTCGCTCGAATACGAACCGATACTCGGCTGTGAGCATACAGAGCATTACCGAAACAAGGCTCAGTACCCGATCGCGCAGCAGGACGGAAAGGCAGTATGCGGGTTTTATTCCCGCCGTTCGCACAGAGTAGCGGAGCAGATAAGCTGTCAGCTCCAGCCCGAGTGCTTTGAGCCGCTGCTTGCCGATTGTATGGAATATGTAAATGCCAATATGATACCGCCTTATGACGAGACTTCGGGCAGGGGAGTGCTCAGGCATATATATTTAAGGCGCGGCGAGCATACAGGGCAGATCATGGTCTGCTTTGTTGTGAACAGCATACGCGAAGGCAGGCTGCTTGCTCCGCTGGCTGAAATGCTTACAGGAAAATACAATGATGTGAAAAGCGTGCTGCTCAACGAGAACAGCTCCCGCGGTAATGCGGTACTCGGGAAAAAGCTGGTGACTCTCGCAGGAGATGCGGAGATAGAGGATATTATGTGCGGTCTGCGGATAAGGCTTTCGCCGCTGTCATTCTACCAGGTGAATACCTTGCAGGCAGAAAAGCTGTATGCAATAGCGGCAGACTATGCGGGGCTTACGGGTAAGGAGCTGCTGCTCGATCTTTATTGCGGCACGGGGACAATAGGTCTGTCGATGGCGAACAAAGCACGCAGGCTCATCGGAGTAGAAGTTATACCCGAGGCAATAGATAATGCAAAGGAAAATGCGCGGATAAACGGCATCTCGAACAGCGAGTTTTTCTGCGGAGATGCGGGAAAGATAGCAGAGCTTCTTTATCAGCGCGGCGAGCGTCCCGATGTGATTATCGCAGACCCTGCACGCAAGGGCTGCACACGCGATACGCTTGAATATATGGCGAAGATGTCCCCCGACAGAATAGTAATGATCTCATGCGATCACGCTACAGCCGCCCGTGACTGTGCTGTTCTTGCGGAGCTTGGATATAAG
>CAMOFU010000105.1 GCA_946613705.1 uncultured Clostridia bacterium | reverse complement strand
AAGCCGCGTCCCGTGAACTCGCCGTCCGCGAGGACCGTGAACTCGCCGTCCGCGAGGACCGTGAATTAAAAAACAGGGTTCGTTTATTCATAATTTATGCTTGTAATTTGCGGGAGTATGTGTTATACTATAAGATGATTATGTTTGAAAAATGAAATACTGTTTGCGTTTTGTCCAAAATGCAGGAAAGGAAAAATATGGAACTTATCGACAAGAAGAATAAAGCACTGCTCGAGGAGTATGAGCAGTTTGCAAAGACAAGCGAATACGGCAGCTTCATGCAGTCGCTGCGCTGGCCCGATGTTAAGGAGGGCTGGGACTGGGACGCTGTTATATCACGCGGCAGTGACGGAAAGATCAGGGGTACCTGTCTGGTGATAATCAAAAAGGTGCCCGTGTTCCGCTCGACGTTTATGTATGCACCTCACGGCCCTGTGTGTGACTGGCGGGACAAGGAGGTCATGGCGGATATCTTTGAGGGCATCAAGGTGCTTGCCAAGAGATACAAGTCCTATCAGCTGATGTGGGATCCCCCGTTCGAGGAGAAGGACAGGGATATCTCCGAGGCGATCATTGCGATGGGCTTTACCCATGTTTTCGATGCTCCCGAGCTTTCGACGATACAGCCGAGAAACAACTATATGCTCCGCAATATCAAGGGCAAGACTCCCGACGAGGTCATGCTCTCGTTCAAGCCCGACTGGCGCAACCGCATACGCAAGGGCCCCAAGAAGGGCGTTGTCTGCAAGATCTGCGGCACAGAGGCGCTGGACGACTTCTATCCGATGATGCAGGCTACCGGTATACGCGACGGCTTCTCGATCAGGGGCAAGGAGTATTTTGTCAAGTTCATCGAGGGTCTCGGCCCCGAGCACTGCCACCTGTTCATGTGCTATACCGAGGAGGACGGCAAGCAGATACCTCTCTCGGGCGCAGTGACGACACAGTATGCGGGCAAGACCTGCTATGTATACGGCGCATCGGCAAATCATCACCGCAACCTCTATCCCAACTATCTGATGCAGTGGACGATGATAAACTGGGCGCTTGAAAACGACAACTATATATACGACTTTATGGGCATACCTTTCTATAATGACGAGACTAATCCCAACTACGGCGTGTATAAGTTCAAGAAGGGCTTCAACGGCGAGGTCGTGACCTATGCGGGCGAGTTCTACTATGTGTTCAAGCCGTTCAAGAAGAAGCTTATCGACTTCTGCGAGAAGGTGGTAATGAACCACCGCGAGCGCCAGAGACAGAAGCTGCTGAAAAACCGCAACAAGGAATTCGGTGTTGAGCAGGCGCAGAGCGGTGAGAACAGCAAGCCGACAGAGGGCGGCAACAGCTGATGAATGAGGTAAGGATCGTTACAGGGCTGGAAAATGCTCCCGAGGCTCGTGAGATCAGGCAGGAGGTCTTTGTCAATGAGCAGGGCTTTGCCAATGAATTTGACAGGATAGACGAGACGGCGTTCCACGCTGTGGTGTATACAGACGGGGAGGCTTCGGCGGCAGGGCGGCTCTTCAGGGGCAGGAGCGGCTGGCACATCGGGCGGGTCGCGGTAAGGAAGAGCTTCCGCGGCAGGGGGCTCGGTGCCTTTGTAATGGCCGCACTTGAGGAAAAGGCAGCACAGGAGGGTGCAGAGCTCATCAGGCTCTCGGCTCAGCTTCAGGCAGAGGGCTTCTATGAGAAGCTGGGTTATATCGCCGAGGGCGAGGAGTATCTCGACGAGCACTGCCCTCACATAACTATGACAAAACGGCTCGGAGGGGCTGAGAGAATAAATAATCATGAATAAAAAAGAGATCAATGAGATAAAAAAGAATTTTTCCGAGCAGTGCGGGTTCTTCACTATCGGGCAGGTGGTGCAGGCGTTCGTCGATGCCGAGAAGAACATAAAGTATAAGTCGAACGATCTGTTCGCAGCGCTTCCGCAGGACGAGAGCGAGCTTATCATGGCGATACTCAAAAAGGCTCTCTCGGGCACCTACGGAAAGAACCTCAAGGAGTATGCCTTCCCGAAGGACGCTTATCTTGAGGGCGGAATGCAGCCGTTTATGTATGAGCTGATGAAGAGCAGGCTCACCGATGAGGAAAAGGTGGACGAGTTCCTTGCCGCGATAACAGAGAGGATGCAGTATGTTTCCACCTATGCGGTGTTCTCGGCTCACTGCACCTACAGCGTGCTCAACAAGACGAAGAACGACGAGCTGACAGATGATGCCGAGAGCGAGATCGACTATAACTTCATCATCACTGCGGTCTGCCCCGTGGAGCTGAGGTATGACGGACTGATCTTTTCGGACGAGACTAATTCGATAGTCAAGAAGACCACCGCCGACCGCATCGTGGAGATGCCCTCGGACGGGTTCCTGTTCCCGCTGTTCTCCGACAGGCAGCCCGATATCAACGGTGTGCTGGTCTACTCAAAGAATGCCAACAAGCCCAACACCTCGGTCGTGAACGACCTGCTGGGCTGCGAGTTCGTTATGAGCTGCAAGACCGAGAAGGAAACGTTCCACGCGATACTTAACAATGTAGTCGGCGATGAGCTGGATTACGATCTGATAACCACCGTCAACGACAAGATAGGCGAGCTGGTAGACAAGTCCGCCCACGAGACAGAGCCCGCAACGATCGGCAGGCAGGAGCTTTCAAATATCCTGTGGCAGTCGGGTGTAAGTCAGGAAAAGCTGGAGCATCTGCCGAAGGTGTTCGAGAGCGCTATGGGCGAAAAGCCGCTGACCGCAGTTAATCTTATCGAGCGCAAGACGGTGCTTTCCACCTCGTCGATAACGGTCAACATCGGGCGCGACGCTCAGGACAAGGTGAGGTGTGAGAACATCGACGGTCGGCGCTGCCTTGTGATAGCCCTCGACGATCCCGAGGTGTCGGTGAACGGTATGCCGACGAATGTAAAGTAAGGCGGCAGAGCTATGAGAGCTGCCGAGAGAACAAATGCCGTCCGCGCACTGGCGCGTGAGAAGATAGAGTTCAGGGAGTATGCCCACGAACTGCCCGCCGAGCGCTCGGGTGAGGAGATCGCCGAGATAATGGGTCAGGACAAGGCAAGGGTCTACAAGACGCTTGTTACCGTGTCGCCGCGGTCGGGTCAGCATTATGTGTTCATGGTGCCTGTGGCTATGGAGCTTGATCTGAAAAAAGCCGCCCGCGCCGCAGGTGAGAAATCAATAGAGATGATAAAGGCAAAGGAGCTGCTGCCGCTTACGGGATACGTCCACGGCGGCTGTTCACCGATCGGTATGAAGAAGCAGTTCCGCACGTTTATACACCTTACCGCCGAGGAGCAGGAGACTGTTTTCTGCAGCGGCGGAAGAGTCGGCTTACAGATAGAGCTGCGGCTCGGCGATCTGCGCCGTCTCGTGAAAACAGAGTCGGCAGACATAGCAAAGTGAACGCTCTGCGGTCTGAGATCAATAATCAAAGGAGAACTACCTATGAAGATGAAAGAGAGCCAGTTTGAGCTTATCAAGGCACAGCTGAAAAAGCTTACCTCGCAGGACTGCTTTTACGGAAGGAAGCTTGCAGGTATAGACGTTGACAGTATCAAGAGCCAGGAGGATTTCGAGAAGTTGCCGTTCACCTGGAAGGGCGATCTGAGAGAGGCTTATCCCCTCGGGCTTCAGGCAGTACCCGATGAGGAGATAGTGCGTATCCATTCCTCCTCTGGAACAACGGGAACTCCCGTTATTATCCCTTATACCAGGCAGGACGTTGAGGACTGGGCAGAGATGTTCGCACGCTGCTATAAAATGGCGGGCGTCACCGACCTCGACCGCATACATATCACCCCCGGGTATGGGCTGTGGACAGCGGGCATCGGCTTCCAGCTCGGTGCCGAGCGGCTGGGCGCGATGACGATACCGATGGGTCCGGGAAATACCGATAAGCAGCTGAGAATGATGGTGGATATGCAGTCTACCGTGCTGTGCGCCACCTCGAGCTATGCGCTGCTGCTCGCTGAGGAGATAGCAAAGCGCGGCATCAAGGATCAGATAAAGCTCAGGCGGGGAGTTATCGGTTCGGAGCGCTGGGGCGAAAAAATGAGAAAGCGTATCGCCGATGAGCTGGGCGTGCAGCTGTTCGATATCTACGGGCTGACAGAGGTATACGGTCCCGGGATCGGCATCAGCTGCGAGCACGAGTGCGGTATGCATATGTGGGACGACTTCATCTACTTTGAGGTCGTTGACCCGAAGACGGGCGAGCTTGTGCCCGACGGTCAGGTGGGCGAGCTGGTCATCACCACGCTGAAAAAGCAGGGCGCACCGCTTATCCGCTACCGCACCCACGACCTTACCCGCGTTATCCCGGGGGAGTGTCCCTGCGGTTCAAAGTATCCCCGCATAGACACGATCCTCGGCAGGACCGATGACATGGTCAAGGTCAAGGGCGTGAATATCTTCCCCAGCCAGATCGAAGAGATGCTCACTACCGTGGACGGTGCTTCGAGCGAGTATCAGTTCATGATCGACCACCTCTACGGCAAGGATATCTGCACTCTGTTCGTCGAGGTGGAGAACGGTACCGACAAGGAGCAGATGGAGCAGCGGATCGGCGCTGCGTTCAAGGCCAAGATCGGCATTACCGTTATAGTTAAGCCTGTTGCGATCGGCGAGCTGCCGCGATCCGAGAAAAAGTCTACAAGAGTTTTTGATAACAGATATTGACCCCTTTGAAAGGCCTGCTGCCCCGTTGCGGACAGTGGGCCTTGATTAATTTATCTAACAATTGATTTGTTTGATATGATACATTACTACAGCTTTGCTTTGTGTGAAATGTCAAAAATGAATCGGAAATGTTGACATTTCTTTACAAATATGATATTATTATTATGAGTAAAGATAAAGATAAAGATAAGTATGCTGTAATGAAACATGGATCGTGAATTATGAAAGGGATTGATCTTGATGAAAGGTAAAATGCGCAGGGGCTTTACGCTCGTTGAGCTGATAGTTGTTATAGCTATCATCGGTATCCTTGCGGCGATACTCGTGCCGAGCATCATGGAGTATGTTCGGAAGGCCAACCGCAAAGCAGATACCACCTCCGCCAAGAGGATAGGCGAAATGGTGGAGCTTGTTTTCGCAGAGGATATGAGCAGCTACCAGTCCTTCTATTGGCCTACGGGAAGTAAGGCAGACCACAATGTAACAGTCGGCGGGGACAGCTACAAGTTCCGCGTCGTATGCAAAATGGACGGCAATAAGCACGCCAAGAGCAGCTGCAGCGGTAAGTATTTTACACCCGGCCAGACCGAGTACAAGCCGTTCGTAGACGAGCTCAACAGGCATCTTGATTCCATCACGGGCGGCACAAAGGATTACGTCATTCCCATGAGGAGCGTTATCTATGAAGGCAAAACGACCGACCGCTGGCTGATAGGACACAGACTTGTCTCGGGCAAAAACGGCAGCGTTGAGGTGTGGGCAGGCGATTCGTGGGGGCAGTGGGGCAACGGTCCCTCCTACAGGCTCTGGCCGTCACCGTCGCCCGGTTATTGAGCTTCAGCGCCATCAGCTCAAAATAAAACTGACTTCGCTTGAATTGTGAATAGCGAAGTCAGTTCTTTTTTTATTTTTATTTTTATTATTATTTTTATCCTATCGACCGCAGGTGCTCTTTGTGCTGTACACGCATCGCACGCATCGCACGCGTTGCACGCATCGGGTCGGTCAGCCGTTTTCTGCTTTTTCCTTTCTTCTGCGGATCAGCAGATAAGCAGCTGCGCCTGCAACAAGAATGAATACTGTTGTTGTAGCTGTGACTGCAAGACCTATCCCTGTCGGGATATCACCTGTCAGCTCGTTGATATACAAATAAGCTGTATTTTCGGAAAGTGTGCCCTGCTGTGACTCGCCGCCTGTCAGCGTCGAGACATCGACATTGAGCGGTGTTACACCTCTGTAGGTACCCGAGTGAACGGTGTAATCGTCAGCGTTTATTTCGGTGATCTTGTATTTAGTCCCGCTCGGCAGACTCAGAAATGCTACCTTCTTGCCGTGAGGAAGGTCAACAGTCAGCTTGCCGTTTTCAAGCGTATAGGTCCTGTTTCTCACATCGGTGGTGTTATACAGATCTGTAAACTGCATTGTAAAGCCTGTTCCCACAAGTGCAGCACCGTCACTCTTTGTAAACTCGATCTCAAAAGTGAAGTCCCTGGCCTTGCTGCCGAAGTTCCCTGTCACGAGCTTGCTGACGGAAAGCTCAAAGGTCTCGTCCTCTTTGTTCGTCAGCGTGAACTCAAGTTCATCACCTGTGCCTGTTGCAACAAAGCATTCTTCCGAGCCGATTTTGGTCTTCTCATTATCCCCGTTGGTATTGCTGAAGCCGATCGGAATGACCTCCGATACGAAATAAACGTATGGATACTTTTTCGTCACATATTCGGTTGAAACAGGATCGTACTCCACGACCTCGCCGTACTTATCCAGATCGGTGAAGGTATTGCTCCAGCCGCCCTTGACATTCAGGCTGGCACTTGTATAGCCGGGAGTAACATCAAGATAAGTATACTTTGTTACCTGCGTACCGCCTTCGGTTTCCGTTCTCGGTACAGCCAGCGCTCTGCCGAGGTAGACCTTCAAGAAGGACGGATAGTTCGTCAGGATTTTATTGTTGGAATCCATCGGAATGTACGCACCCTTGTCATTGTCCTCGACATACTTGTTCTCATTCTCATCAAATCTGAATTTTACCGCTGCTCCCGATTCATTGGTCATCCAGTGGACCTCTGAACCTGAAGAAGTATACCATTTCTTATCTACCTTTACCTCGACATATTCGGGGATAAGAGTCTTGTCGATCTGCTTGGTGTTCGTGAATGTGACCGTATCATCAGCAGAAAGTGTCTGTTTCTCGGTCGAGCTGCCGTTCTCGGTATTCTTATTGTTTTCCGTTGTGTATGTGATCGCCTCTGTATCCTCAAATGCAGTTGTCTCGGTGACCGTATACTTAGTGCCGACAGGGATATCATTGAACACTACCGTCTGACCGCCCTTGATCGTGACGGTCCCGACTGTCTCGGCTGACTTGTCATTGCCGACGATCTTATAGGAATCATCGGTGCTGCCGTCGATCGTATATGAATACTCCTGACCCGCAGCAAGGTTTTCAAACACTACCTCAAAAGCAAAGTCCTCATCAGCCCACTCCGTATGATCGGGATCGCTGCTGTCGGCCGCCGTATATGTTCCGGGTGCCTCGGGAGTATTCTTTTTCAGCACGATCTCCTTTGACAGCGACAGGTCTGCCGTTGTTATATCATTGGTGATCTTTGCTGTCTTTGGCTCATCAGCCGTGATCGTTCCCGTCAGTCCGTCCGATGAAGAAACGGTGTATTCTCCGTTCAGACCGTTTGCTTCGCCGTTTATGCCGACCTCCTCGACTGTATAGGTGCAGTCTTCGGGAATGCCCTTGATAATGACCTTGTCCTCGTCCTTGGCATCGGGTTTTACATCGAAATACGCCACACCTTCTGCATTAAACGGAAGCAAGGTGTATGCCGAGCGGTCGGCATTTTTCATTGTCACCTTGAAGGTGAAGGTGTCCTTGCTGTACTTTTCCTTACCGCCTGTCAGCAGCTTGGAAAGCTCAAGATCTCCGACCTTTTCTCCCTCTTTGACATTTGTGATGACGGGTTCATTGCTTCTGCCGGCGGTCTTTATCGGAGATTTGTCATCAGCCGTCGAGGTATAGCCTGTGACTTTATCTTCCCAGGCAAAGAACTCATCATCGGCATCAAACACCTGCATTTCGCACTTCCACTGCGAGGGTGCGGTGTTGCTTACCTGTGTCCATTTCGCCTTTGCAGTGCCGTCATACTTGTATTTCTGCGACACGGTGTAATACTTTCCGCCGTCCTCAACTATCTTGCTGA
>CAMOFU010000104.1 GCA_946613705.1 uncultured Clostridia bacterium | reverse complement strand
GGCAGCAAGGCAATGTCGGCGCAGAGTATTCTGTGACGTGTTGGCATACGTCAGTTGTCGGGGATATGTTGGTATCCTGCTAAGTGCGCAGCAAGCTGCGAATCAAGGTGGCACCGCGGATAATGTGATTATTCGTCCTTGGCAAAGCATCAAGCTTTGTCAGGGGCTTTTTTGTTTGTCTGAAAAACGGAGGTGTAAGCAAAATGAACTATTCAATGACGCTTGACGAGGTCAGGGCTTACTGCGGCAGCGACTACGATATCGTGCCGATAAGCTGTTCCGTCCCGTCCGACCTGTTCACGCCGATAGATGTGGTGATGAAGCTGAAAAACGTTTCCACGCACTGCTATCTGCTCGAATCCTGCGAGGACAGGGAGCGATGGGGACGCTGGACCTTTCTGGGCTTCGATCCCAGGCTTGAGATCACCTGCGGCGAGGGCAGCATCACGATAGGCGGAGCGGAATTTGCAGCCGACGATCCCACGCCGCATATCCGCGCACTTCTGGCAAAATACAGAAGCCCCCGCATCGAGGGTCTGCCGCCGTTCACGGGCGGGCTGGTCGGGTATTTCTCTTACGATTATCTGTCCTACAGCGAGCCGACGCTCCGCATTCCCGTGGACGACAGCGAGCACTTCCGCAATGCCGATCTGATGCTGTTTGACAAGGTGATCGCCTTTGACAACTTCCGTCAGCAGCTGGTGCTGATCGCAAATGTAAGGCTCGATGCCCCCGAGGTCAATTACAACAAGGCCTGTCTTGAGCTTGAACAGCTTGCAGCACTGCTCAAAAACGGCAGCCGTGTCAGCGAGCCTGCGGGCAGGATAAAAAGCGAGATACTGCCGCTGTTTTCAAAGGAGGAATACTGTGAGATGGTCGAGCGGGCAAAGGAGCATATCCGCGAGGGAGACATCTTCCAGATAGTCCTGTCGAACCGACTGTCGGCGGAATTTGAGGGCAGTCTGCTCGGCACCTATCGGATACTGCGCACTCAGAATCCCTCGCCGTATATGTTCTACTTCTCGGGCACCGATGTTGAGATCGCGGGGGCATCTCCCGAGACCCTTGTAAAGCTCGAAAACGGTGTGCTGCACACCTTCCCGCTTGCAGGCACCCGCCGCCGCGGAAAGGACGATGCCGAGGACAAGGCGCTCGAGGCCGATCTGCTCAGTGACGAAAAGGAGCTGGCAGAACACAATATGCTCGTAGACCTCGGGCGGAACGATCTGGGGCGGATAAGCAGGTTCGGCAGTGTAAAGGTCGAAAAGCTGAGGAGCATAGAGCGCTTCTCTCACGTTATGCACATCGGCTCGACCGTCCGCGGCGAGATCAGAGAGGGCTGCGACGCGCTCGATGCAGTTCGCTCGGTACTGCCCGCGGGAACACTCTCGGGCGCACCCAAGATAAGAGCCTGTCAGCTTATCGCAGAGCTTGAAAACAACAAGCGCGGGCTGTACGGCGGAGCGGTCGGGTATATCGACTTCACGGGCAACCTTGACACCTGCATCGCTATCCGTTCGGCATTCAAGAAGAACGGACGGGTATTCATCAGGAGCGGTGCGGGGATAGTTGCCGATTCGGTGCCCGAGAACGAGCATCAGGAGTGCATCAACAAGGCGGCGGCAGTCGTCGCGGCGCTCAGGACGGCAGAGGAGGAAGGGATATGATACTGCTGATAGACAACTACGACAGCTTCTCCTACAACCTTTTCCAGCTGATAGGAGAGCTTGACCCCGACATACGGGTGATACGCAATGACGAGCTGACCGTGCGGGAGATACTTGATCTGCGGCCCGACAAGCTCATCATCTCCCCGGGTCCCGGGCGGCCCGAGGACGCAGGAGTGATCGTTGAGGCGGTGAAGGCAGCAGCGGGCAGGATACCGACGCTGGGTGTATGCCTGGGGCATCAGGCGATCTGCAAGGCATTCGGTGCCGAGATCACATATGCAAAGCAGCTCATGCACGGCAAGCAGAGCACCGTTGCGCCCGACAGGAGCAGCAGACTTTTCAAGGGACTGCCCGAGCGTATAGAGGTCGCGCGGTATCATTCCTTAGCGGCAGCAGCCGATACGCTGCCCGCCTGCCTGAAAGTCACCGCGCAGACCGATGACGGAGAGATAATGGCGGTGGAGCACACCGACTATCCGATATACGGATTGCAGTTCCACCCCGAGTCTATCCTTACACCCTGCGGCAGACAGATAGTCAAAAACTTTTTAGAGGCTCAGCAGCCGATCGGATAAACGACAACAGATAACAAACACCGAAAAGGAGAGATGTAAAATGATCGAAAAAGCGATAGTAAAGATAGTAGACAAGCAGGACCTGACCTATGATGAAGCCTATGAGGTCATCAGCGAGATCATGGGCGGCAAGACCTCGGCAACGCAGAACGCAGCCTTTCTGGCGGCGCTTTCCACCAAGTCCACCAAAGCCGAGACGATAGACGAGATCGCGGGCTGTGCGGCGGCGATGAGAGATGCTGCCACCAGGTTTGAGAACGACGACGATCTGATGGAGATAGTCGGCACAGGCGGAGACAACGCACAGAGCTTCAACATCTCCACCACCTCGGCAATGGTGATCGCTTCGTCGGGCATCAAGGTCGCAAAGCACGGCAACCGCGCAGCATCCTCCCTCTCGGGCACCGCAGACTGCCTTGAAGCCCTCGGCGTGGATATCCGTCAGGAGCCCGAAAAGGCAAGGGTGATGCTCGATGAGACTAACTTCTGCTTCTTCTTTGCACAGCTATATCACACCTCGATGAAATATGTCGGCCCGATAAGAAAGGAGCTCGGCATAAGGACGGTGTTCAACATACTGGGACCGCTCACGAATCCCGCAAGCCCAAAGCGCTACCTGCTCGGAGTATACGACCCCTCGCTGGTAGAGCCGCTGGCACAGGTGCTGATGAGCCTCGGCGCAAAGCGCGGAATGGTCGTCTACGGCACCGATAAGCTCGACGAGATCTCTGTGGCTGCTCCCACCCATATCTGCGAGTTCAAGGACGGCTGGTTCAAGAGCTACGATGTCACTCCTCAGCAGTTCGGGCTCGCGGGCGGCACCCATGAGGATATACGCGGCGGCACACCCGAGGAGAATGCAGAGACTACCCGCGCGATACTCCGCGGCGAGGAGCGCGGTGCGAAGCGGGATGCAGTGCTGCTGAATGCAGGTGCGGCGCTCTGCGTGGGCGGCAAGGCAGACAGTCTTGCGCAGGGTGTGCAGCTGGCGGCGGAGCTGATAGATTCGGGCAAAGCGTATGCCACGCTCGAAAAGGTCATCGAAGTCTCAAACAGGTAAGGTGACGGTATGACTATCCTTGACAAGCTTGCTGCCCACGCAGAGGCCCGTGTTGCAGCGGCGAGAGAGATAACGAGCCTTGACGAAATAAAAGAACGTGCGCTGGCGCTGCCCGAGGGCGGCTTTGAGTTTGAAAGAGCGCTCGGCAGAGAGGGACTGTCCTTCATCTGCGAATGCAAAAAGGCAAGCCCCTCAAAGGGCATCATCTCGGCGGATTTTCCGTATCTTGACATCGCAAGGGAGTATCAGGCTGCGGGTGCCGACTGCATCTCGGTACTGACCGAGCCAAAGTGGTTCCTCGGCTCGGAGCGGTACCTTAAAGAGATAGCCGCCGAGGTGAGCATACCCTGTCTGCGCAAGGATTTCACGGTGCATGAATACATGATCTACGAGGCGAAGCTGCTTGGTGCGAGTGCGGTGCTGCTCATCTGCTCGATACTGAGTGCCGACAGGCTCGCGCGGTATCTCGCCGTCTGCGAGGAGCTGGGGCTGAGCGCTCTGGTGGAGGCTCACAATGCCGACGAGATCAGAACGGCAGTCAGCGCGGGCGCGAGAGTGATCGGTGTGAACAACCGCGATCTTTCGGATTTCTCGGTCGATCATGACAACTCCCGCCGACTGAGAGAGCTTGTCCCGCAGGGCACGCTCTTTGTCTCCGAGAGCGGTATCCGCAGCAGGGAGGATACCGCAAGGCTCGA
Source organism: uncultured Clostridia bacterium (assembly GCA_946613705.1). GTDB lineage: Bacteria > Bacillota > Clostridia > Oscillospirales > Ruminococcaceae > FB2012. The sequence continues at coordinate 3,930 of CAMOFU010000104.1, read as the reverse complement.
GCAGATCGGTGCCGATGCGGTGCTTGTGGGAGAGGCTCTCGTCCGCGCGGACAGTATCCGTGCAAAGCTCTGCGAGCTGCGGGGTGAGCCGTCGTGACAAGGATAAAGCTATGCGGTATGCGCCGCCCCTGCGACATCGAAGCGGTCAACGAGCTTGCGCCCGACTACTGCGGCTTCATTCTTTCCGCGGGCTTTCGGCGCAGCATCGCCGGCAGCGAGTTCAGACAGCTGCGCTCCATGCTCGGCAGCGGCATCAAGGCAGTCGGCGTGTTCGTGAACGAGGATATCGAGACTCTGCTCCGCTTTGCCGATCAGCTCGACCTTATCCAGCTGCACGGCAGCGAGGACGAGCAGTATATCGACCGCCTGCGGTCGCTCTGCGGCAAGCCGATCATCAAGGCATTCAGGATAGCGGGACACGATGATATCATAGCTGCCGCCGAGAGCATAGCAGATCATGTACTGCTCGACTCGGGAACAGGCTCGGGACGCAGCTTTGACCATTCGCTTATAACTGATCTCGGCAGAGATTATTTCTTGGCAGGCGGACTGACCGCCGATTCAGTCGGCAGCGCGATAGCTGCTCTCCGCCCGTTTGCAGTCGATGCCAGCAGCTGCCTTGAGACCGAAGGCTGCTGCTATAAGGATAAAAATAAAATGACGGAGTTCGTCAACGCCGTCAGAAGAAAGGATATCTGATATGAGCAATTCAATACCACAGTCAAATTCAAAGGGCCGCTTCGGCGTTCACGGCGGACAGTATATCCCCGAAACGCTTATGAATGCCGTCATCGAGCTCGAAAAAGCATACGAGCATTATAAGAACGACCCCGACTTCAACAGAGAGCTCAGCGACCTCCTTGCGGGTTACGCGGGCAGACCCTCTCTGCTGTATTATGCCGATAAGCTGACAAGGACTCTCGGCGGCGCAAAGATCTATCTCAAGCGCGAGGACCTGAACCACACGGGCTCACACAAGATAAATAATGTGCTCGGGCAGGCACTGCTCGCAAAGAAAATGGGCAAGACCCGTCTGATCGCAGAAACAGGCGCGGGTCAGCACGGAGTGGCTACAGCCACCGCTGCGGCACTGCTCGGAATGGAGTGCGTGGTGTTCATGGGCGAGGAGGATACAAAGCGTCAGGCGCTCAACGTCTACCGTATGCGTCTGCTCGGCTCCGAGGTCATTCCCGTTACAAGCGGCACGGCGACCTTGAAGGACGCAGTCTCCGAGGCAATGCGCGAGTGGACGAGCCGCATCGACGACACTCACTACTGCCTCGGTTCGGTCATGGGGCCGCACCCCTTCCCCACTATCGTCCGCGATTTTCAGGCAGTCATCTCCAAGGAAGCCCGCGAACAGATACTCGAATACGAGGGCAGGCTCCCCGATGCAGTCATCGCCTGCGTGGGCGGCGGCTCAAATGCTATCGGCAGCTTCTATAACTTCATCGCCGACGAAAGCGTGCGGCTTATCGGCTGCGAGGCAGCGGGCAGGGGCATCGACACCTTTGAGACTGCCGCCACCGTAAACACGGGCCGCCTCGGTATCTTCCACGGCATGAAAAGCTACTTCTGCCAGGACGAGTACGGTCAGATCGCTCCCGTGTATTCGATCTCGGCAGGTCTTGACTACCCCGGCATTGGCCCCGAGCACGCGCATCTTCACGACATCGGCAGAGCGGAATACGTCCCCGTCACCGACGACGAGGCCGTCGATGCCTTTGAGTTCCTCTCTCGCACCGAAGGGATAATCCCCGCTATCGAGTCTGCACACGCAGTCGCCTATGCAATGAAGCTTGCACCAACTATGAATAAGGATCAAATAATCATCGTGACGATCTCGGGACGCGGAGACAAGGACTGCGCCGCGATCGCCCGTTACAGAGGAGAGGATATCAATGAGTAGGATAAAAGAAGCATTTTCACACGGCAAGGCATTCATTCCCTTCGTTACCTGCGGCGACCCTGACCTTGAAACTACCGCCGCGATAGTCCGCGAGATGGCTGCAAACGGTGCCGATCTGATCGAGCTCGGCATACCCTTCTCCGACCCGACGGCAGAGGGTCCCGTCATTCAGGCGGCAAATATCCGCGCCCTTTCGGCAGGCACTACCACCGACAGGATCTTCGCCCTCGTCGAGGACCTCCGCCGCACTGTTACCGTCCCTCTCGTTTTCATGACCTATGCAAACGTTGTGTTCTCCTACGGCTCGGAAAAATTCATCAGCACCTGCTCCCGCATCGGTATCGACGGGCTGATAATCGCCGATCTCCCCTACGAGGAAAAGGCTGAGTTTCTCCCGCTGTGCAGGCAGTACGGCGTTGACCTTATCCCGCTGATCGCACCCACCTCTGCCGACCGCATCGCCACTATCGCAAGTGACGCCGACGGGTTCGTGTATATCGTTTCAAGTCTCGGTGTCACGGGAGTGCGCTCGAAGATCACGACGGATATCTCCGAGCTTGTGCGCATGGTCCGCCAAAGCACCGATATCCCCTGCGCGGTAGGCTTCGGCATATCCACACCCGAGCAGGCCGCAGATATGGTGCGCTTCGCTGACGGCGCGATCGTCGGCTCCGCTATAGTCCGCAGGATCGGTGAGCTTGGCCGCGAAGCTCCCGCCGCCGTCGGTGAATATGTCAAAGCCATGAAGCAGGCGGTAAGCCGCTGACCACGTTTCATACACTAAACAGCAATGCCCCGAAGCATCTCGCCTCGGGGCATTCTTGTCTGTATCTGTATACGTTATATATCCATCAGTGCCGCTCTGCACGGCGCTCCGTCACAGCCGCCGAGGTTAAGCGGCTGCGCCATCAGCAGATATCTGCCCTCAGCTATCCCGCTCAGCCTTATCCCCTCGAGCAGCACCGCGCCCGTCCCGAGCAGTATCAGATGTACCTCCTTCGGCGCGTCCTCGGGTCCCACGGTCTGGCTCTCATTTCCGATGAGCCGCACGCGCCTTCCCGCAAACACCCTTGCCGCCTCAGCCGTGACGGTTGCTCTGCCGCCTATCAGCAGCCGCTCTCCCGCGCCTGCGGCCTCGGCTCTGCGCATGAACTCCTCTGCATCACCTGCCGTGACATCTCCCTCATGATGAACCACATAGCACTCCCCGATGAACGGCTCCAGACCCATCTCGTCTATCCGCTTGCCGTCGTCTATAAAGTGGTACGGTGCATCAACGTGTGTTCCGTTATGTGCGCACATCGAAAGCTCTGTCAGATTGCATATATCGCCCTTGGATATGCTCTGCGGGGTCCTTCGCTCGGGCTGAGGATCCCCGGGGAAAACCGTGCAGGAGAATACCTCCTGTGAAATATCATACAGCATAAACCGCCCTCCCTTACATTTTTTCAATTCCCCGATCCCGCTCCGTATCACCAATTACCAATTACGGTAAAGCGGAGCAGGATCGGGGTTTCAAAAAATCTCCCCGCAGATGCGAGGAGATTTTTTCGGACATATCGTATTTACTTAACTGTTTTTGTTTTTTGTTTTTTATTTTTCGCAGCTTACATACCCGTGATACCCGAACGCTCGATACCTTCGATGAAGTACCTTTGCAGGAATATGTACATTACCAGCAGCGGAGTTATCGAAAGCACGCAGCCTGCTTCCAGCCATACGATGATCTGTCTTACCGAGATCGACTGGCCGCCAAACAGATCCTGCTGCAGCTGTGCGTCGAGGTTTTTCAGCATCAGCGCGACAGTATCGGTATGTGTAAAGAACGAGCTTGATACATAGAAGTCGTTCCAATACCACACGATAGAGAACAGGAAAACTGTCAGGAACGAGGTCTTCGCGTTAGGTACCATTACGACAAGGTAGGTCTTGAACGGTCCGCAGCCGTCGAGATACGCCGCGTCCTCCAGCTCCTTCGGCAGTCCACGGAAGAACTGACGGAAGATGAAGATGAACAGACC
>CAMOFU010000103.1 GCA_946613705.1 uncultured Clostridia bacterium | reverse complement strand
GTGAGTATCTCACCGCGGCGGTTTTTTTCTGTTTTCACCCGCTGCAGTAGGTTCCCTGCGGGCTTTTCACGTCTTTGCTCAAAAAGACCTCTCGGGCTGTTCACCCGAGGGGGCTTTTTCAGCAGGCGGCTCTTGCGAACCGCCCGTGAATAATTATTTGAAATTTGGATTTTGGAATTTGGAAATTGGAATTATGCTTTCCAGCCTGCTGGCTTCTCTGTATAGATCTCGCCATTGGCTACCCAAATATCTGTAACGTTAGCACTCTTCAGGTCATTATAAGAGAATTCCTTAGTTACATAAATATGGTTCCACTCGGTAACAATCTCAACCTTGAGGCTCTGTCCTTCACTAAGATTGATGCTGTCTTCACTTGCATCGCCCCATCCGGGTGAACCGTTAAGTCTTACAAACCTGTCGACCTCTCCATTGCCCCAGTTCTTCTTGAGTGCTTTACTGAAATGGAGATTGATCTTGCCCTCGTAATTAACAACGGCACCGTTGTGATCTTCACTGTACTTGGCATTGGCTTCTGTATCGGAAGCATAGAATGCACCGTTGTAATACCACATTATATGTTCTATGCCGTCGTTTGGAGATTTCAGCTCGTGACCGTCAATGTTGACAGTGATCTCGCTCGTGTCCATATAAGCTGTCACAAACGGAGCGGAAGCACCGAACGCACCCGAGGTATACAGCATAGTGTTGTCCTGATTTGCAGTCAGCAGCTGACCGTCGGTATAATAGGTACCGGTGCTTACGAGCACCTTATTGGCATCGATATTCTCGAGGAACCTTATCGTCAGCTTCGAGAAGGTCGTGGGAGGCTGCTCGCTGATCTGATAGCTGCCGTCATACGACTTATACAGATACAGGTCAAGCACGCCGCCGTTATTGTTTATCGTGTACGAGGCAGTAACGTTTGTCTTCAGCGTAACATTTGTCAGAACGGTATAGATCGTGCCGTCAGACATTCCTATACCTACAGCACCGCCGGCAGGAGAACTGTATACCGTGCCGACCGCATCTGACTTCCTCAGTATTGCGATACCGCTGCCGTTGGAAGCATTCAGCGTATTGTTGTCAGGCTGATCGGTCACATGGAAGTGTACCTCTGTCTCGTGAGTATTGGGCACACCATCCGAAATTGCGGGAACACCTGAATTGTCAATGTAATAGTACAGATCCTTCTGAGCACCGTTGGCATCAAGCTGTACCTCAAAAATCTTCGCCCAGTTACCATCGTAGAACTTGAATTTCATACTGCCCTGAACTACCTTTATGGTATCCTCATCATTTGCGTTTCTGGAGAATTCCTTTTCCTGATGAGAGTACGTTTCACCGCCGCCGTTGACGATCGCCTTACTATCATTAATATTGTTGACTTCAAACGTTGCCTTCGGGCAATTTGTCAGATAATGTATCGTGCAAAGACCCTTAGCCGCCGTAGAGGTCGGGTGATAGGTCAGGTCGGTAGTTACATTCTGACCGAGCTCGTTGCCGTTGTTGTCTATCCACTTGTCGAACACCTTTTCCGACTCGGGAGGCACAGGCGTATTTGCGGGCGCATATGCCGCATTGCCGTCGATGACAAACTGCTCGGCGATCTGATTTCCGTCAAAATCCTGGAAAACAACGTGATGCTTCGGTATCACCTGATATACAGCATACAGCACGTCATTAGCCTGGAGCTGAGTGCTGTTTGCCTTTACGTTCTGGCTGAGATCGCTCGGGTTAGATGTAGTGAACCAGCCTGCGAACACATACTCAACGGTATTGTCCGACTGGAACGATGTACCCTTCTGATCTGAGGGAAGTGTTGACAGATATCCGTAATGGTCAAGCGCCATTGTAGTGCTTGTGCTGTCAGAGAACATAAACGTAACATTGCCCAGCGAAGAGTTATCCTCTGTTGAGCTTGAGCTTCCGGGTGCAGCACCCGTTCCGCCGCCCGAGCCTGTTCCTGCGCCTGCCGTCGTACCGATCGAGCCGCCCTGGTTTGTAACTATAGCTCCCGCGCCGGCGCTTAAAGCAGTTGTTGAAGCAGGGTTAAAGAAGATATAGATCTTATCCTTATAGTTCTTGCCCGATGCGGGAAGCAGGGTATCGCCCTTGATCTCGCAGGTGAAGTTCGTTGCATTGGTGTTTCCGCCCTTAGCGATCTCGTCCCTGTTGTTGATGTTCATGAAGTTGATCGCTTCTGCATAGGTATATGTGCTGTTCGTGTCGGGAACGTAGGAGCCGTTCTCAACGATCATGCGGTAGCCGCGGAAGTTCAGCATCATATAGTAGTTGCCCGCAGAAACATTGTACTCGTCTATCGTTATCTGGTACTCGTCCTCTGCCCATACAGCCGACTGCATTACAACAGTCTCGTCCTTGATCTCGCTGCCGTTCCAGGTGCCGAGGGTTATAACGCCCTTTGCGCCCTTTCTCGAGTCAGCTCTGGCATCGGCATTGTTGATAACGTAAACATACTTATAATCCGACGATACCGAAGGTACCGTGTTCCCGTCCACGCCCTCGACGTAGACCTTTGTAGCGAACTGCAGCTCTGCCTTCATAGCTCTTCCGACCTGCAGTGCTGCCGTCTCCTCGTCCTTCATGCTTTCTACTCTTGAAGCTATCCTTGAAGTCGGTGAGATTATCGAAGCCACAACAGCCATGATGATCCCCATTATCGCCATTACAACGATAAGCTCAACAAGAGTAAAGCCCTTTTGAATCTTCTTCATAGTTCTTTACCTCCTCACGATGTGGGATAGTATCTGCTGTTCTCAAGCTTCGGGCTGCCCGGAACATTATACATTGTTATCTCGCAGGTCCTGATCGCCGAAGCAAACGAGCCTGTTGTGAAATTGATGTTGGACACGCTGTTTGAAACAAGTCCTGTCATCGAAACTGACATTCCCTCAAGACCCGTAACGTCCTTATCGCAGTAGCCGATATCTGCCGATGCGCCTGCGGGGATCGTCTTCATATAGGTCTTGCTGGTGTGGATATACTGATCTCTTCCCTCGAAGATATATCCGTCCGCGAGCGTGATCGCAAGGAATACGCTCTCGCTGGTCGTGTTGGTGAATTTGAGCAGATACTCATTATCTTTAAGGTCTGAGCTCGAGATCGTAAGACCTGTGAGCGATGAGGTCTGCACCAGGGATTTCAGTTTGAAATCAAACTCGTCCTCAAACTGTCCCTCGTCTGTCTCATACACCTTGAAGCCGTCGATCGGCTGAGGCTGGGTGATCCCGTTGCCGACAACGTTGAACTTCACCTTATAGTTATCGTTATAGCCGTTGGGCTTAACAACATTCAGCTGGGTGAGTGCATTGTTGTCCTTGCCGATCCTGCCTATGATATTTGTCTGTGTTGAAAGCTCCTTATCCCGCATCTTTGCGCGGTTCGCGGTGGAGTTGGCGTGGGCGATGACAGAAAATATCGCCGCCGCCATCACTGCGAATATGGTCATAGCTATTATGACCTCGACAAGTGTCATACCGCGGGAGAGCTTCTTTTTATTTTTCATAGATCCCCCTCCCCGTATCACTTATGTCTTACATAATACTGCAAGTTAAGAGTCCCTGCATCTGCCGAGCCGCCTGTCAGGAATGCGTGGAGTATCGAGGAATTTTCGATATCTGCGAAGCGGCAGCTCTCGTCCTTATTCGATGCACCGTCGGTATGGTACCAGTTTACCTTTACCTGACCGTAGATCTTGTTGCCCGTGTTTACATGGGGTATGATCTCAGCAAGAGGTCCGTAGAATACTGCATGGTAAGCGGAATAGAAGCCGCTTCCCTTATCGTCCGATGAACCGTCGCCGTATCCGCCGAGGCATATCGTGAAGTCATCGGGGATAAGGCAGATGATGTTTGTATCTGCGTCCTGGTTCTGCGGTGTCTGGTTGCCGAAATCGGCAAAATCGGTAGTACACAGAGCAGGCTCGCCGTGGCAGTTCGGGTCAAATACATAGGTAGCGCTGTTTCCGCCGCCTGTCTGTCTCGTGTAGAAGTACGAGCCGTATATCTTGCCTGCGTCCTTGGTATAGAAGTTTACTCCCGTATCATCGTCCTTATCCATCGACGATTCATAGCGGTACCATACGAAATAGCAGTGGTGACCGTTCTTGGGATTGTTTACCCTGAAACGGCAGTTCTGCTTGGTAACAAGGCTCTTTCCGTTTGAATCGGAACCGTTTACCGCAGGAAGCAGGATCCATATATCCTCGTCCTGAACATCAACGGTATAGAGTGCGCCGTCGTTGCCGTTCGAGCAAACCTGGATAGGAGTGAGACGGCAGCTCTTCTTGATAGTAACAGCTCTGTTGGCAAGTGCGCTGTCATTGGTATAGTTCACTGCAACGCCGCTGTCACCGAGTCTTACGCCCAGTGCAGCCTGGAACTTCGATCTGAAATACTTGGTGGAAGCATTGTCGTTCTCGGTCTTGAACATCTGATAGGGGTTGCGCGCCTTGTAGTTCTGAGGGCTGTAAACGGTAGGAGTATCGTTCACGCCGTAAACATACAGGCCGGGTGCATAAGCCTTGAGAGGCTGCTGCGCTCTTGCATCGGAGGGCAAAGTGTTTGAAACGGTCTTTTCAGTTACGCCGTCAGTTGCCCTGATAGAGCCGTGTACGGTACCCGAGCAGTAAACGTTGCCCGTTACCGTAAGATACTGGCCGTTTACCCAGATATCGCCGTCAACGATGAGGTCACCGTTGATCTTCAGGCTGTTCTGAGTATTAACGATAAAGTCGCCGTCGTCATCTATCTTGCCGCTCTGAGCATTCTTGTAGCAGTAGATATTACCGTACAGCTTCATATCGCCCGTGTTGTTTGCCATTGTCGCTCCGAACATGGACTCGATGTCCTGCTTGAATTTGAGGACGTTCGTGCCGTTATAGGGACCGTATGCGGTCGAGGGCATCAGTCCGATGACTGCGCCTGCGCAGTAGATGTCGATAGGATTGGTCGAGTTGCCTATCTGGTTAGCGCTCTGGTTGAGGAATATCTTCTTATAGCAGTTGATATAGCCGTTCTTGTTCAGGAGGTGATCCTTGTCATAGCCCTCACCGACGTGCTTGCCGTTGGCATCGGTCTTGCCGACAGTTGTCTGGATATCCACCTGTGTGAAGAAGATATATCCGTCGGTCGATGTAATGGTCGGAGCATTGCCCTGAAGAGTATCTCTGAACCTTACATTTTCGGGGTTGTTTGAAAGGTTGCCGTTTGTCATGAAGTTTGCATGGTAAGCGCCGTTGTTGTTCTTGAACTTGGTAACAACGCTTGCATCGGGGTTTGAAAGAAGTATGTCTCCGCCTGTACAAGCGGTATCCGTAACATCGTAGCCGCCGCAGGTCTCGATCGCATTCTTGTTGAGGTTCGCAGTAGGAGTCTCGCCGTAGAAATACGCCGAGGCAAGGCCTGTCTGCTCATCGTAAGTGCTCTCTGCCTTTACGACTACACCGCCCGTTCCCTGCTTGTAAACATAGATCGTGCAGTTTCCGCCGTATACGGCAGTGTTGGTGAGCGAATCCGTACTTACATTGACCTGATTGCTGCCCGCCGACTCCATTACCGAAATAGTGATCTTAGCGGGAGAAGCCTCGCTCGTACCCTGAGCGAGCTTTTTGAGGTCATCATAGTCGTATCTCGGGTTGCCGTCCGCGCCCGTAACGGTCGGGAAGGTCGAAAGATACTGCTGCAGATAACGTTCTGCCGTGATCTGCGCCTGTGACTTCATCACGTTCTGGGTGGACTGCGCATTCGATCTGTTGGAAATGTTCAGCGCGATCGCAGCGATCACCATACACATCGTAGTAAAGCACAGGACCGTCAGAAGAACGGTTCCTTTTTCGTTTCTTCTGATCCCTTTCATCATTTTTACCACCTTTCTGCCAAAGTAATCTGATCCAATTCTTTCCTTTTGTCACATTTTTCCCAATTCCATATTATAACACTTTTCGGTAGGGGGCAATTCTGCCCTCTACCTACCGAAAAGCTATTATAATTTCAGCTTACGAAGCTGCCGACTCCTCCTCGGACTCAGTTGCCGATTCATCCGTCGAGGTCTTGTCTGCCGACTTAGCTTCAGCGTCCTTCTCGAGAGGATTCTGCATTCTCGGCATCATCATCAGCACGAGGGTCATCTCGCCTGTGATGGTATCCGCCTTGACATCAGCGATCGAGCACTCGGTAACAACAAGGCTCTTCTCGTTGTTTGTACGCAGGTTCTCAAGGAAGGTCTTGAGATCGTCCAGCTTGCAGCTGAATCCCAGATCGACCGTATAAGCAGGAACAACTACAGGTCCCTTGACCTCTTCCTGACCCTCGCTCGTCTCGACCACGCCGCCCTCAGCAGCCTGTGCAGCCGCATCTGCATTAGCGATCCTGTCGATATCGGTCTGTGCCTCTACAGGGGTACCGTTGATGAACGCAAGTGTTGCCGAGCCGTACTGCGAGATATCCAGACGGTCATTAGTGATCTTTGCTTCATCGAGCTTGGTATCTATCAGCTCGCTGACATCGTCTGTTGTCATCTTCGCATAGAAGTTGTTTGCGATATTTGTAACATTCTTATAAGCTTCCTTAACTCTGTCTTCAAGACCCTCATCAGCGGCGATCTCTTCCTTCTTGGCATTCAGGTCGAGCACCTTCTGGTCAAATTCCTTATTTGCGGTATCAAGCTCCTCAAACTTAGGCTTGATGAAGAACATTACACCGATCACCCACACAAATATTACCAACAGGGTTATAAGAATAACTTTATCACGGTAATTAAGTTTCATTATTCTTCAACCTCCTCACTCTTAAGATACAGCTGCAGCGACTTGATCGTTACGTCATCATTTTCGCCTGTTCCTTCATAGCCCGAGAACGTTACGTCGCTGAAATAGTTGAGCTGCTTTATACCTCTTACGAATACAGGTGCTTCGAGCTGCTCGGAGACCTTGACCTCGGATATCGTGATAAGGCCCGTTGCCTGTTCGTAGGTAAATGCCTTGTAATTGGTATCCTTCTTGGTGGACTTCGTTGCCTCGTCTATCTCCTCGAAGGTCTTCTTCTTGAGCACGGGAAGAGCATCGAGCTTTTCCTTGGCATTCTCAACTATTGCCTGATATTCCTGTATCTGCTGGAGTCCGTTATGGAGGATCTGATTTGCCGCGATGATCTCATCACACTTTGCGATCTCGGCCTCTGTGTCTTCAATATCCTTCCTTACGCTGCTCTCTCTCATTCCGATGAACAGTGTGATCGCGCCGATAGCGACTATGGAAGCCGCCACAACTATACCTGCCGTGATGAGCAGCCCCGTTGCGCCCTCGCTCGTCTTGCCCGTTGCGGTATCTATCTCGAGCAGGTTGATGCGCTCGGTCTGCTTGTTTCTCTTATACAGAGAACCGATAGCATTTGCGAACACGGTGAACTCAAAGTTCTCATAGCCCGTGATCTGCGAAGGAACGCCGAGGATCGAAGCCTTGATATCCATGCCGTCGAGCGAGTCAACGAGCTTGATGTAGTCAACGATCTTGCCGTAGATGATAACGTGATCGAGTCCCGGGCCGCCTCTGGCCTTATTGAACTGCTCCATTCTGAAGATGTTCTCATTAAGAGCCTCGGTAACATAATCCTCCTGATCGTAGTCCGAGGGATCTATCGGAACATATCTTGCGAAAGCCATCTGGCCGTTCTCAAAGAGGGTAAGGCCGATGAAGTTATCGTCGAGCTGGCAAACGAGCAGCGGCATCTTTTCGAGGTTGCTCTTGTCTGCGAGAACTATTCTCGAGATCGAGTTGCAGCTGATGTTTACCGATTTAAGGCTGATCGACATGATGTTGAAGAGCTTTCTGAACGCCTCAACTATCGAGCTGGGGCAGGCTGTAGCGAGCACCTTTACCGAGCCGGGGTTCTCCTCGCCCGCTTCGCCTACTACAGTATATGAAATAGAATACTCATCCGAGATACCCATTTCCTGAGACATATGGTTCTGCACCATCTGCAGGAACTCATTGCCCTTGGCCTTGGGCACCACAAGCTCCTTGAACA
>CAMOFU010000102.1 GCA_946613705.1 uncultured Clostridia bacterium | reverse complement strand
ACTACACCCTCATGCAGAAGCACCTCAACGGCTGGCAGACGGATATAGAGGCTGCATAATAAGCCTCCGAACAGATCACTATAAGCAAGCAAAAGCAAAACAGAGACTGCTGCTCCCGCAGCAGTCTCTTTGCTTTTGAAGATCAGATAGGTCCCGACTGTTTCGTTTTTATGCACCCAAATGCGGTTTGCGGGGTATTACTATTGAGAGTGCAGGAAATATGAGCATTCAAAATCATTTTACGGAGGAATAAGATATGCCTAAGATCCAACCCGGATATAAATAATAAATATGATTATATTCTTGACTGCCGCAGCTGTCGGCATAGAGGGCAAGAAGCTCGGTACTGCTGTCAAGCCGAAATAACATCTCAATGCACCGATAAAACGGCATCTCTTCATTGGAAAATGAGAGGTGCCGTATTTCGTATGCTGTATGATGTCGTGTCGGGAAGAAGGGCTTTGTAAAAATATCCTAAATCAGAGAATAATTTCCGAATATGTTGACAAAACGACGGTTCTGATATATTATATAAATATGAACGTGCGATCAAAAATATTAAATTCCGAGCCCGTCCGAAGCGAAAGGGATAGGAATGATACGGAGATGAGACAGTTGAGCAACAATGCTAAGACAGTTCTTGAGGTCAAGGATCTGAGAATAACCTTCAGGCTCCCTACGGGAGATGTACACGCTATCCGCGGGCTGGATCTTGTGCTTGAAGAGAACGAGGTGCTGGCGCTTGTCGGTGAGTCGGGAAGCGGGAAGAGCGTCGGTGTGAAATCGGTCATGGGCATACTGCCCGAGAATGCCGTTATCGAGTCGGGAGAGGTGCTTTTCCATGACGGAGATGAGACGATAGATCTGATCGGCATAAAGGATCAGGTCCGCCGCAGGACTGTCAACGGCAAAAAGATAGCTATGGTCTTTCAGGACCCCATGACCTCTCTCAACCCCACGATGTCTATCGGTGCTCAGCTTATCACAGCGCTGCGCTCACACAACAGGCTGCCGAAAAAAGCTGCCTATGCCCGCGGAGTCGAGCTGCTGCGCGAGGTAGGCATGACCGACCCCGACCGCACTATGGGGCAGTATCCCCACCAGCTGTCGGGCGGTATGCGGCAGAGGGTGGTGATCGCGATAGCGCTCTCTCAGGACCCTAAGCTGCTGATCTGCGATGAGCCGACGACCGCGCTCGACGTTACTATACAGGAGAGGATACTTGAACTTTTGCAGAGGATCCAGCGTGCAAGAGGGCTTTCGATAATCTTTATAACGCATAACCTCGGTGTCGTTTCAAGGATAGCCGATAAGGTCGCGGTAATGTATGCGGGCAAGGTCATCGAAAAGGGGACTGTGTTCGATATCTTCTATGACCCGCGCCACCCGTATACATGGGGGCTGCTGAGCGCCGTGCCCGATCTTTCCGACGGCAAGGATGAGCTTTATTCTATCCCGGGGACACCTCCCGATCTTTCCAAGGAGATAGTCGGGGACGCATTTGCGCCGAGGAACCCGTATGCCCTCGAGGTGGATTTCAAGGCAGAGCCGCCGCTGTTCAAGCTGTCGGCAACGCACTATGCAGCCACATGGCTTGCCGACCCGCGTGCGCCTAAGACGGATATGCCCGCGGAGCTTGCCGAAAGGATAAACAGAATGAAACAGGAGGCGAAGGAATATGCCGAGGGCTAAGGATAAGAATAGCGATAAAAAGCAGTCGGGCAGCAGACCGCTGCTCGAGGTGAACGACCTGTGTATGTATTTTGATACGGCAGGGAAGCGCATAAAGGCATCGGAGCATATCTCCTTCGATATCAAGGCGGGCGAGACGTTCGGGCTGGTCGGCGAATCGGGCAGCGGAAAAAGCACGATAGGCAAATGCATCATCGGGCTCAACCGCGCCACGAGCGGCAGCATAACCTTTGAGGGCATGGAGCTTACGGGTATCAAAAGCAAAAAGGAATACATAGAAAAGACAAAGGATATCCAGATGATCTTTCAGGATCCGATGTCGTCGCTCAATCCCAAGAAGCAGGTAGGGCAGATACTCAGCGAGGCTCTTGCGATACAGCATATCGGCAGCAGCCGTGACGAACGGGACAAGCTCGTTGCCGAGGCGCTCACTCGGGTGGGTATCCCCGCAGAGTATGCAGGCAGATACCCTTCGGGCTTTTCGGGCGGTCAGCGGCAGAGGATAGGCATTGCCCGCGCACTCGTGGGCAGCCCCAAGCTTATAATCGCGGATGAGTGCATAGCGGCGCTTGATGCCTCTGTGCAGGCGCAGATAGTGAATATGCTGAGACAGATCAAGGAGGAGACGGGTACCTCGCTGCTGTTCATCTCTCACGACCTCTCTATGGTAAGGTTCCTGTCTGACAGGATAGGTGTGCTGCATCTGGGCTATCTGCTCGAGACAGGCACCTCGGAGGAGATATTCAGCAGGCCGATGCACCCATATACGAGGGGACTGCTCGCTGCTATACCCAAGATGAATCCCGTGGTGCCGACAGAGAAGGCGGAAAGATATGATGCTGCGAACGCGGGCATCGACTACGGACTCGGAGAATGGCATAAGGTATCCGACAGCCACAGTGTATGGTGTACGGCTGCCGAATTTGAGAAATGGACAGAAGCGGAGGGGAGAGGGAGAAAATGAAAATGAAAATGTACAGACTAAAAAGCACCCTCTGCGTTGTCGGAGCATTCCTGATAATGATGATGACGGGCTGCGGCAGTGCTGCAAACACCGAAGCGCACGAGCTGAACTTCCATATAGGCAGTCCGCCTTCGACTATAGATGCTCAGACATTGAGCGATACTGTTTCGGCATCTGTCATTAAGTTCTTTACATCTACGCTTTATGAGTATGATCCGGAAAGAGATCTTGTTCCCTGCCTTGCCGAGAGCAGCGAGGTATCCGACGACGGGCTGACAGTTACTTATCATATTAAGGACGGTCTTAAATGGAGCAACGGCACTCCGATCACAGCCGATGATTTTGTTTACGGGATACAGCGCATCGCAGACCCCGCCACAAAGAGCAGTGCGGTGTATCTGATAACCGATTGCTGCATGATAGAAAATGCCGCAAAGGTCTCAACAGGACAGATGTCTGTAAGCGAGCTGGGCGTTTCCGCTCCCGACAGGCTCACCTTTGTTATAAAGCTTGAAAAGCCCTGCCCTTATATCAATTCGCTTGTAACACTGTGCTGCTTTGCACCGTGTTCGAGAGAGTTCGTCAGCTCCTGCGGCAGCAGCTATGCAACGAGCGCCGATACCGTCCTGAGCTGCGGACCTTATATCCTTGACAGATATGAGCCGCTCCCTTCGCAGATACATCTCGTCAAAAACGACAACTATCATAATCAGACAGACAACGGTATAGACGGTGTGAACCTTCAGGTCATAGGTGATTCGCAGCAGGCGCTTATGTGCTATGAAACGGGTATGCTCGATATCTTCCGCATAACGGGCGAGTTTGCAGACCTTGCGGCAGACGACCCGCATCTTGTCAACTTCCCCTGTGCACAGATATTCAGGCTTGATCTTAATCATTATGACAATGAGGTACTGGCCGATCTGAATATCCGCCGCGCCATAGCAAAGAGCATCGACCGTGAGAGCATTGCTGTCAACGTTATCCGTTCGGGATATACTGCCCTTGAACGGGTCGTTCCCAATGATTTCTACACCGAGACGAACGGTGAGGATTTTGCTGCCGACCAAAAGCTCTATGCCGAGCAGATGGAATATGATGCCGACAAGGCAGCCGAATACTGGGCAATGGGTCTGAGCGAGCTCGGTGTGAACAGTGTTAAGCTGGACTTCGTCTATTCGGCTTCACAGGCAAGGATCGCCGAACCGCTGGCAAGGCAGCTGGAGACAAATCTATCGGGACTGGAATTGAACCTTGTCCCGCTTCCCGATAAGGAATGGCTCACCCGTATGAACAGCGGGCGCGACTATGACATCATTATGGAAAGCTGGGTGCCCGACTTTACGGACCCGACGGCTCTGTTTACCACCTGCCTCGGCTCGGGCGATAATAATATGTATGCGGGCAGTGAGTTCAGGGAGCTGTACGATAAAAGCGGCAGCGTTTCGGGTGCCGAGCGCGATGAGCTCCTGCATCAGGCAGAGACAGTTCTTATGGACGACGTTGCTCTGATACCGCTTTTCGGCGGCGAGCAGCGGTATGTGATCCGCGACGGAGTGTCAGGCTTGCAGATCACTCCCACGGGGGTCGAGATCATCATAAGCGGGCTTAAAAAGGAGGTGGGATAATGGGCAGATATCTAAGAAAAAGAATACTCATTTCCATAGCGATACTGTTCGTTATCCTGCTGGTGCTGTTTTTGCTGATGCAGCTGATGCCTGGTTCGCCGTTCAATGATGCAAAGCTCTCAGAGGAGCAGGTGGCATCGCTGAAGGAAAGCTACGGTCTCGATCAGCCTGTTATTGTGCAGTTTTTTCGTTATATCGGAAAGATGCTGAGGGGCGATCTCGGAGTAAGCTATTCGATCTCGCCGAACACACCGATCACCACACTGATCGCCAACCGCTTTCCCGTAACGCTGAGGATAGGCTTTTTCAGCCTGATAATAGGCACCGCAGCGGGGCTGACGCTCGGGCTCATCACCGCATTTTTCAGAGGACGTGTGATGAAGCTGATCTTCAACTTCTTTACCCTGATAGGGATAGCAGTTCCGTCATATCTGTTTGCGATCTTCTTCTCGTGGGTGCTCGGATATAAATGGAACGTTTTCCCGCTGCTCTATGACTTCCGTTCGCCCGCATTTTCGTCTGTGATGCCGATACTGGCGATGAGCCTTTCGGTCATGGCAGTGATAGGGCAGTTCACAAAGGCAGAGGCAGAGGACGTTATCAAGTCCGACTATGTGCTGCTGGCAAAGTGCTCGGGTATGAAGAGCAGCACAATAATCATCAAGTATATCCTGCGCAATTCGCTTATACCCGTTATCACAGTCATGGCATCACTGCTCGTGTCACTGCTGACAGGCTCGCTGGTCATCGAGAAGATGTTCTCGGTACCGGGTATCGGCGGACTGCTCACGACTGCAATAAGCTCCAACGACTACAGTGTTGTGATAGCGCTGAGCTTCGTTTATTCGGCGCTCTATATCGTGGTGATGCTGATACTCGATATACTGTACTGTGTTGTTGATCCGCGCGTCCGCCTCGGCGGGAAGCCGAGCTGAGAAAGGGGGAGAACAGAATGTCGGAAAATGCTGTCTATATACCTGCGGACGCGGATTTTGTGCCTGCGGGAGAGGAACGTAAAGTGCTTGCTTCAAGCGAGACTGTCACGGGCTCAAAGAATGATATGCGCAAGCGCTTCTTTGCGCAGAAGTCGGCAGTCGTGGGAATGGTGATATTGGTGCTGCTGACGGTGCTTGCTGTCATCGGACCGTATATCTCGGGTCACGGCTATGACGATCAGCAGCTCGAACGGGCAAACCTTGCCCCGCGTGTACCCGTGCTGGCTTCTATGGGTATTCTCGACGGCTCCGAGACGCTCAACAAGACCAGCGGCGAGGTGACCGTCAACCGCTATGAGGAGCTGGGGATAACCGACGAATACTACATCTTCGGGACGGACAGTCTCGGAAGGGATATGTTTGCCCGCGCCTTCATGGGGCTGCGGATATCGCTGGTGATCGCCCTTGCCGCAACGGTCATAAATCTTGTCATCGGAATGAACTACGGCATAATCTCGGGCTATTTCGGCGGCATGACAGATATAATCATGCAGCGCGTTATCGACGTTATCGGCAGTATACCTACCCTTGTGGTCGTGACCCTGCTGATGCTCGTTTTGCAGCCGGGAATGGGCTCGATCATTCTGGCGCTGATGCTCTCGGGCTGGATAGAGATGAGCCATATCGCAAGAGCAGAGGTGCTGAAGGTCAAGGAGCTTGAATATGTGCAGGCTGCAAGAACTCTCGGCGCAGGGCATATGCATATCATCTTCCGTGAGATAATGCCGAATATAACAGGCAAGCTCGTAACACAGATAATGCTCAGCATACCCGCGGCGGTGTTCCTTGAAGCGTTCCTAAGCTTCGTCGGCCTCGGTATGCCTGCGGGAAGCTGCTCGCTCGGAACGATGCTCACCGACGGCTTCTCGAATGTGCTGCTCCACAGCTATAAGCTGCTGCCGACTGCGGCGCTCATGGTGCTGCTGATGATCGGCTGCCACCTCGTAGCTGAGGGACTTAAAAAGGCAGCAGAGTGATGCTCTCGGCTCGTATTTCTCACGGCTGACAGCCGGCAATATTATTTAAACACTTGACTTTTTGCTATAAATAGTGTATGATTTTTATATAGTACTTTATAGGACAGTGATCGAATGGATAATATCAAATACAAAGAATTGACCGCGGCTGAGGAAGCCGCTGCCGCAGAAGACACAAACCCTGCCGAAGAGGAAACTCAAGCCGCCGAGGATACGACACAGCCCGCCGAGGAGGAAACACAGTCTGCCGAAAGAGCCTCTGTATACCCAAGATCGGTAAGAGAAATGGTGCGCCAGATCATGCAGGCTGTCAAGCGCAAGGAGGTCGATACGACAAAGGAAAACGATATCGCTTACCGCGCCCCGTTTTCTTACAGGCACCTGAAGGCGTTTGCGTGGCTGTTTATCGTCTTTGCACAGTATGTGTTCATTCAGGAGAAAAAGTCGGAAATAATCACGGATCACGCTGTGAACCAATACCTGCTGGCGGCTCTGTCTTCATTGTCCGAGCTTGCTCTGCCGCTGATACTGATAGCCACCTTTGCGGTGCTTGTCAACGGTTCTGACAGCTACAAGAAGATGCTCGTCAAAAACGGTGCGATCACTCTCGGGTTCTTCTTCGGGTTCCTGTTCGTGTATGAAAGATATCTGATAAAGCTCTCATCTGTGTTCTCCGAAAGCCGTTCGGAGGCACGCTCGGTAATTGATGAAGTACTTGCTTCCTTATCGGGCGACAGAGGCATTTTCACCTTTAACATCTTTGTGGATATCTTTTTGTTCACGCTTGTAATGTTCTTTGCAAATTACGATCCCAAGCGCTATTTTCAGGGAGAGAAGATAAGATGGTTCAGAATGATGGTGCTTATACCGATCATCTATGAGATAGCCTGTGAGGCATTTATCATCATCTCGATAGCAACCGATATACGCCTGTCTGCTTTCTTCTCGCCGTTCCTGCCGACAAAGTCGCCGATAGTGTTTATAATGTTTCTCGATATCTCATACTTCTTTAAGAACCGTGAGCACCAGTTTATCAAAAACGGAAAAACGACTGAGGAGCATCGGGCATTCCTTGAAACCAACACAAACGCATGGCAGTTCTCTGCCTTCCTGATAAAGAAGACTGTCTTCTATACGGTGCTCGATGCTGTTCTGGCAGTGCTGGCAGGTTCGATCTATGCTGCCGCTGCGGGCATTTCCTATAATGCTGCATCTGATGCGGTCAAGAAGTTCGGCTTCGGGAATACAGCGACCTTTGTTATGACGATACCGTTTATTTTCCTCTTTTCCTACACCAAGAAGTACCGCAGCGCGATAATTGACCTTATTATACCCGTTGTCGGTGTATTCCTGATAATCTTTTTGTATATCGACTCGGCACTGACAACTATCCCCGAATTATTAAGGTCATCGATCGCACTTGCATAAAAATTCAATGCCGGATCAAAAACAGCGTGCTCAGGAGGTTCACCTCTTAGAGCACGCTTTTTCTTTGATGTGGATATGAATTGTCAGCTGTCGTCGCTCAGTGCGTGTACCGCAAGAACACAGCCTGTGACAGCTCCCGTGGCTCCGATATGCTCACAGCTTTGGTTGCGCGAATATATTCTCTGTCCCGTCCTGCATATCTGCGGCAGGGGAAGACCGTTGAATTTATCTTACTGTTATATTATTTCATATAAAATCTGCAATTTCAATAGAATGAACGCAAATCAAGGCAGCAGCTTATGTTCTTCACGGCATAGCTTATCGCAGTGAGAAGAGGATGTGATACCAAATAGAACAGAACAGAAAAGAACAGGGAGCTATCCGAAAGATCGGGTAACTCCCTGCGTTATTTGGGTATTTGTTT
>CAMOFU010000101.1 GCA_946613705.1 uncultured Clostridia bacterium | reverse complement strand
CTTATACCTGTACTTATCTCACATCATGAACGGCCCGTAGAAAAGCTGCACCCAGCTTCCCGTAGCTGCATCAAAGGCAATGCCGATCGCGGTAAAGTGCGCTCCAAGAATATTGTCCCTGTGCTTGCCGCCCGTGAGATAGGTGAACATCCAGCCGTGTACCTTGTCCTCGTCGGGCGCATCGGAGGTATCCTTGGAATACATAACGTCCTTGGCATTGTCAAAGCCCCACGCTATATTCTCGGCAGGCCAGCAGTTCCAGTCCTGCATAGCGGATTTGATAAGGTCGATCGAGGGAGTTCCGTCAGGCCTCGTGTGGCTGAATTTCACGTTTATCTCCTTCACCCTTGTCTCGGCGGCATCACACAGCTCCTTGCACAGCACAAGGTCGTTCAGTCCCGCCTTGGCTCTTTCGGCATTGACATAGCCCAGCACCTCCATCACCTCGGCGCTGCCGCTGCACGGAGTGATCGGCCTTGCAGCAGGCTGCGGGTCGGGCTCGGGCTCGACATATTCCGCCTGCGGCTCGGGTTCGGGCTCGGGCTCAACATACTCGGGCTCGGGCTCTGCATAAACAGGCTGCGGCTCGGGCTCGGCATATACAGGCTCGGGCTCACGCTCGATGTATACGATCTGAGTCTCGGGCGGCGGAGGTGTGGTGGTCGTGGTGGTAGTGGTAGTCGTCGCCGCTGTTGTTGTCTTGGCAGTCGTCACCCTCGTGGTCTTTTTGGCAGTAGTTTTGGTGGTCGCCTTGGTGGTAGCCTTGGTGGTAGCCTTGGTGGTAGCCTTGGTCGCGGCAGACGTGGTCTTCGCCGACGCAGTTGTGGTGGTAACAGCCGTCGTGGTCGTCCGCACCGATGTTGAAGCCGCAGCTGCCGCCGCCTTGCTCACACTGTCGGCACGGCCTGCCGCCGACAAACGGTCGGAGGCTGCCGCCTTAGCATTTGCGTATCTCGAATAATTAGAATAGATCCTGTCGGCAGGAATATCATACGATCCGCATGAGCCCAGCCCGAGCGCAGTCACAGCGCAGGCTGCCGCCAGTATCAGCGATCTTATCCTTCCGTTCATATAATACTCCTCCTTTCGGGCACTTTCTTACTTTTACATTATATCACCCCGCTCCGACCTTGTCAATCATGAATAATATTTGTTCAGAATTGTTAAGCCTTTTGTAATATTTGCCTAAAATGGCTATATTTTTTAACCATTCGGTGATGATCTGAAATATCCCGCAGCTTTCTTTTCCGTGCGCCCTTAGTGTAAAATATTTGTAGGCAGTACGCCCCGAGCCAGAACAAGGGATCGGTTCGCTCTCCGTTGTCGGCGAGGGAATTGCGCCGCCCGCGCTAGGGCCCGTGCGCCCGACCTCTTGCATTTTACGGGAAAGTGTGATATGATTATGATAATAAACAATATACAATGATTAATAAATGGAACAGTCAAGAAACAATTCACGAAAGGAAGGTTTTTATGAAACAGATCATCGCAGGTGCCGTGGCTGTGCTTATGGCCTTCGGCTCCGCTGCAGCTGTCCTGCCCGAGGATGTGCGCAGCTCACTCTCCGTTATCTCTGCCGAGGCGGCAGCCCCGCAGATCAATGCCACAGAAGCTACGATCTACGGCATGAGCTCCGATTACGACGGCGAGATCACCATTGCGGGGAACACAAGCTTCCGGATCAAGGTCAGCGGGGCATCAAATGTGTCCTACTATGTCGAGAGCGGCAGCAGCTATGCCTCTGTTGACAATGACGGAAACGTGACCGTCAGCTACACCACCTGGTATTGGAAAAACGGCTTCGGCACGACCGCGAAGCCCGAGGATATGACGGGCGTAAGGGTCGAGAGATCGATGTACGAGGGCGATGCCGTTATCAGCGTCAATGCCGACGGCACGGTATTCAAGGTGACCGTCCATGTCAGGGACTATTCCGAGGAGTACGCAAGCAAGGTCATGGACGATTATATCAAGGAAAATGTGACCGACGGTATGTCCGATGAGGACAAGATACGCGCCGCAGCCAAAATGGCGGCAAGCTATGACTACAGCGTTTACTATCAGTCCTATCAGGATATGATAATCCACGGCGGCGGCGACTGCTGGGCAAGCACGAACCTTATCGTCGAGTTCTGCAAGCGGCTCGGCTTCAATGCGTGGATACACTATATCCCGAACGCATCACACAGAAATGCCTATGTCGAGGGTTCGGACGGTCAGGTCTATGAGGCAGAGGCAGGCTTCGGCGGCACCGCTCCGAGGTCATACTATGTCAGCAAGGTGGAAAGCCTCTACACCTACAGCACGAACGGTGACGGCACTATCGACCTTATCGCATACGACGGCGAAAGCCTGCCCGAGGAATACGAGATACCCTCCGAGGTCAACGGGAAGACGGTAACGGGTATCGGAGAGCAGTTCCTCTGGGGCGAGTCAACGATCAAAAAGGTCGTTATCCCCAATACCGTAAAGCGGATCGGTCTCGCTGCATTCGGCAATATGTCGGCACTCGAGGAGATACTGTTCCCCTCGTCCGTTGAGAACATCGAGGGCAGGCAGTTCTTCTATGACGACAACCTCAGATCGGTCGGCTTTGCCGAGGGCAGCCCGTATGAGATACAGAACGATCTGATCTATAACACAAAGACAAAGACTGTCGTTGATGCCACCTACGCCAAGACCTTTGACCCGCCCGCAGGCACAAAGGAATACGCGGTATCCTGCTACCGCATGAACGGCGGCTTCAAGGCGATATTCCTGGGCAGCGAGGTCGAGCGGATAGACGATTTCGCATTCTCCTACTGCCCCGACCTCAGATATGTCAAGATCAGCGGCTCGCCCGTTATCGGCGAGGGCGTATTCGCAAACTACAGCGGAACGAAGCTGCGGGTGGTCATCCCCGATACCGTCAGGGAGATCGGTCCGAACATTCTTCACGGAATGGGGGACAGCGCTGTGATCTACACCTCCAGGGGCTCGGCGGCGGACGACTATGCTGCTGAGAACGGCATAAAGGTGCGCTACTTTGATGAGCTCATATCGGGCGATGTCAACGACGACAAGACGATAAACATGAAGGACTATGCCGAGCTGCAGAAGTATCTCTCGGGCTGGGACACAGAGGCCGATGAGTATATGGCTGATGTGAACCGCGACGATGCGATCACAATGAAGGATTATTCCCTCCTCCAGCAGTATCTTGCGGGCTGGAACGTAGAGCTCAAATGAGCAGCGGAGAAGGAGGCTCGCCGCAAGGGAGCCTGATACCTTTTACAATTTACGATCAAAAAGGCGCTGACAAACCGTTTGTCGGCGCTTGCTTTTTTTGCGTGGGATCGCTGCCGAAGGCTTTTTTGAAGAAGCGAATGTTAATTTTTTGTAAACTCAGCTCAAGCGATGAAATATATCCGTAAAAATTATTCTTTAATCAGTACATAAATATGTACCGTCACCGACAGAGTGTGCCGATATTGGACTATTTTAATAAAATTTTTCAGACAGCGGCGGGAACGATTTTATAATACGCTTAAAAATAAAAAAAATTCGGCCGAGGCATTGCAATTTGTCGAAAGATGTGTTATCATTATAAATAAGATATTATATCATTATGTGTAAAGAGCCGCTCGGCTCGGCTGTGTGCCGAATACAGGCACCCGGCATAAAACAGGAAAGGATCTGGATCTAATGAGCACTAAAATCTGTCCCTACTGCCATGAGGAGATCGCGGAGGACGCTATACTCTGCAAGTACTGCCACAATCTCCTTACCGATGACGATGAAGACAATACCGAGGTCTATACTCCCGAGGAGGATCAGGCTGATGAGCGCACAAGGGTGTTCTCAAAGAGCGAGGCTGCAAAGGCCGCTGCGGAGGAGCCTAAGTATGACGATTATCAGGAGGATTATGACGACGATAACGACGATGACGAATATGATGATGATGACGACGACTACGATGACGATGATTACGACGAGGGCGCTGCAAAGAAGACCTTTATAACCGCCGCGATCATCACGCTGGGCATTCTGCTGGTCGTTATCATTGCGATATTTGCAGGCTACAAGATCTTCGGCGGAAGCACCAACAATGAGTCGAAGGCGCAGCCCGTGAACCCCGCAGTAACAAGCGCGGCAGACGCAAGCACGGCTGAGCAGTCCGCTGAGCCCGCAGATGCTTCGGCTGTACAGGGCGGCGACGAGAGCAAGGCAGAAGAGCCTGCCGAGAGCACCGATACCTCTGTCGAGAGCACCGATACCTCGGCTGACGAGTCTGTGGCTTCTGCTGCCGAGAGCAGCTCTGCGGCGGACAGTGAGTCGAAGGCCGACAGCAGCTCTGCAGCTGACAGCGAGTCGAAGGCTGACAGCAGCTCGCAGACAGACAGCAGCTCACAGGCAGAAAGCAGCTCCGAGTCCGAGAGCAGCTCCGAGTCGGACAGCAGCTCGCAGGCAGAGACCGCAGCGACCGACGATGCTATACTTGCCAAGGCTGAGCAGCTGATGGGCGCATACAACAGCTCGGGCGTTGAGAGCACTCAGGTAAGAGACGGCTCGACCGATTCCGCGAAGTTCTACTACATCACGATGAAGGACAAGAGCGTATGGTCCGTAGCCTACAACACGGCAACAGGCAAGTACATCTTCCAGAACGGCACACAGCGTTACGAGTCGGAATAATAATAAATAAAGAACAATCGATATCTGCCCCGTCCGGTCATTGATCGGGCGGGGCTTTTTGTATTTTCGCTTACGGGACGGTGCTGCCTTTGCGTATCATATACCGTGCAATGAAAAGTAATAATTCGGCCGAGGGGGGAATATACTGTTTTAGCAAGGCAAATTCAGTATATGGGAGGTCGTATTTATGACTGATGCACAGCTGCGTGTTTCAAAGGGAACACTTATTCAGACCGTGACCGTGCTCGACACCTCGTTCGAGCAGCCGCTGGAGAGGGATATCGTTCTGCCCGATTACTGCCCCGACGTTTTCAGGATACTCAAATGCAGAGTGTGCCCGAGGGCAGTATCGCAGAGCATAAACGGCGGCAGGCTCACCGTTGGCACAGAGGCGGTGATAAGGGTGATGTATCTGAGCGAGAACAGCGGAAGGATAAACCAGATCGAGCAGAAGCTGAGCTTCACCAAGACGCTTGAGGCGGGTGACTGCACCGACCCCGTGGTGTATGCGGCGGCAGAGCCCGATTATGTGAACTGCCGCGTCGTGAGCCAGCGGAGGATAGATATTCGCGGTGCCTTCACCGTGAAGGTGAGGGTAGAGGGCGAGGAGAGCAGGCAGTTCGTGACCGATGCGGGGGGCGCAGGGATACAGCTCAGGCGTGAGGAGGCCGTTTACCCTGCCGACAGGCTCACGTCGCAGAAGCGTGTGACCGTAGTGGAGGAGCTGGAGCTCGGCGGAGCGAAGCCGCCCGTGGGGACCGTGCTTTACAGCGGGTGCAGGATAGAGAGCACCGAGCAGAAGGTGATACAGGGCAAGCTGATGATAAAGGGCGAGGCGGCGGTGGAGCTGCTGTATACCCCTGCCGACCCCTCGGCGGGCGGAGTTGAGACGATGCGCTTCGGGCTGCCGTTCAGCCAGATAATAGATATCGACGGGATCGACGAGAGCTATACCGTAACGCCCGTGATACAGGCACCGTGGTGCGAGCTGATACCGCGGGCGGACGACGGGTCGAGGATAGAGTGTGAGCTGGTGCTTATGATAAGCTGCACGGCGGTGAGATACGAGCACTGCGGGATAGTGACAGATGCCTTCTCGACCTTATATGAGTGCAGCACCGAGAGCAGCGGGATACGGCTCACGGCGATGCCGTCGGCAGTGTGCGCGGAGTTCTCGCAGTCGGGTACGCTCGTCTATCAGGACGGGACCCTCGGGAGCATAGCCTTTGCGGGCTGCGAGGCGGGCAATATAACGGTAAGAGAAAGCGGCGGCAGGAGCGTGATCTCGGGGAACCTGACGTTCAGTATGCTCGGCAGCGACAGCGAGGGAACGGCAGTGTACCTCGAGGACGAGATGCCCTTTGAATTCACGGCGGACGGGGAATTCATCAACGGCGTGCAGACAGAGGTGCGCAGCTGCAGCTATCAGCTGACCGACGAGCACACAGCTTCGGTAAAGGCGGAGCTTGCCGTGACGGGGCAGATAGCCGAGAGCAGCGGGATAGTGCCGCTTGCCGATATAGCGGCGGATACCGATGCGCCCGTTGAGACAGACAGGCGCTTTGCGATGAAGCTCTGCTATGCCGATGAGGGCGAAGATCTGTGGGAGCTGGCAAAGCGCTGCCGCACCTCTGTTGAGGCGATAGCGCAGGAGAACGGACTTACCTCCGACAGGACGGAGGCGGGCGGGATGCTGATGATCCCGCTGATAAACTGAGGGGAGGCATCGGCAATGAGCAACGACATATACCGCGACATATCCACCCGTACCGAGGGGGATATATACATAGGAGTAGTAGGCCCTGTGAGAACAGGCAAATCGAGCTTTATCAAGCAGTTCATGGAAAGGTTCGTGATACCGAATATCGACAGCGACCTGCGGCGGGAGAGAGCGGTAGATGAGCTGCCGCAGTCCTCGGGCGGGCGGACGATAATGACCACCGAGCCCAAGTTTATCCCCGAGGAGGCAGTTGATATCACCCTTGACGGCGGGACGAAGATGAGCGTGCGGCTGATAGACTGTGTCGGCTATATGATACCCTCGGCGGTGGGCTATATCGAGAACGAGGCACCGCGAATGGTGATGACACCGTGGTTCGACGAGGAGGTGCCGTTCAACATGGCAGCCGAGGTCGGCACGCAGAAGGTCATCACCGAGCACTCAACGGTGGGGCTGGTCGTGACGACCGACGGCAGCATCACCGACCTGCCGCGAGAGGAATACGAGGAATGCGAGGAGCGGGTGATAAACGAGCTGAAAGCCATCAACAAGCCGTTTGTCGTGCTGCTCAACAGCATTGACCCGACCGATGGCGGGGTGCGGGAGCTTGCGGAGAGGCTTTCCGAGAAATACGGTGCGGCGGTGCTGCCCGTGAACTGCCTTGAGCTTGACGAAAGCGACATCGAGCGGATAATGGAGCAGCTGCTCTATTCCTTTCCGATAAGGGAGCTGAACATTGCCATGCCGTCGTGGATAAATACGCTTGAACACGGCCACTGGCTGAGAGAGGCGATATTCGGGCAGATACGCGGCGCGGCGCAGGAGCTGAAGGACCTTCGCGGGGTGAAGGATTTTGCGGCAAGGCTGGGCGAGTGCGAATACATCTCGGCAAGCTTTGTCGAGTCGATAGACCTCGGCACGGGAAGTGCTGCGGTGCAGGCGCAGACGGACAGCAGGCTCTTCTACAGGATAGTGGGAGAGGTGACGGGGCTCGAGGTGCAGGGCGAGAGCGAGCTGCTGCCGCAGATACTTGAGCTCGTTACGATGAAGAAGAAATACCGCAAGTTCGCTCAGGCGCTTGCCGAGGTGGAGGAGACGGGCTACGGGATAGTGATGCCGTCGATAGAGGAGCTGACGCTGGAGCAGCCGCAGGTGATAAGGCAGGGCGGCAAATACGGGGTGCGGCTGAGAGCTCAGGCACCGTCGATACATATGATGAAGGCAACGATCAACACCGAGGTCGCACCGATCGTCGGCTCCGAAAAGCAGTCGGAGGATCTGGTGATGTATATGATGAGCGACTTTGAGAATGCCCCCGAGAAGATCTGGGAGTCGAACATTTTCGGGAAGAGCCTGCACGAGCTTGTCAACGAGGGACTGCACGCAAAGCTCTCCAAGCTCTCGCCGACGGCAAAGCAGAAGCTCGGAGAGACGATCGAGCGTATGATAAACGAGGGCTGCTCGGGACTTATCTGCTTTATACTGTAAAAACAGCGCTTCACCGCATGAACGGTGAAGCGCCTTTTATGTACTTATGTACTTATGTACCGCCAATGACAGCTTACACTTACTGCCTGCGGGAGCCGCTCAGCACCCGCTGAGAGAAGACCGAGCCGCCGCTGCGGGGGGGTTGACATTTTATTGTGTTTTGTGGTATAATAAAAGCACCCCTCCCCCGGGGGGTGCTTATGTAGTGAGGAAATGATGGTATGAAAC
>CAMOFU010000100.1 GCA_946613705.1 uncultured Clostridia bacterium | reverse complement strand
AATGCGGACACCACCGTTACGGCTGTATGGAAGGCCAAGGTGTATACGGTAAGCTTTGACAACGGCGGCGGC
Organism: uncultured Clostridia bacterium; assembly: GCA_946613705.1. Classification (GTDB taxonomy): domain Bacteria; phylum Bacillota; class Clostridia; order Oscillospirales; family Ruminococcaceae; genus FB2012. Next base: position 8,061 of record CAMOFU010000100.1, on the reverse strand, counting down.
AGCGGCACGATGAAGCAGCAGACCGTTGAACACGGAAGCAAGTATACGCTGCCCAAGTGTACCTTCACCGCTCCTGAGGGAATGGTATTTGACAAGTGGGACAAGGGCGCAGTCGGCGCTAAGATCACTGTTACCTCGAATACTACCATAAAGGCTATCTGGAAGAGCGAGGGTCAGTCGGGCGATGTGATGCTCGGCGATGTGAACGGCGACGGCAAGATCAACATGAGAGATTACAGCGCATTGCAGCGTTACCTTAACGACAACAGCTATGAGATAGTTCTGGCAAATGCCGATGTTACCAAGGACGGCAAGCTCAACATGAAGGACTATGCGTGCCTTCAGAAGTATCTCAACGGTATAATCAAAGCATTCTGACAGCAATTTTACGGGCTCCGAAAGCTGCAAGGGCTTTCGGAGCCTGTGGGTTTAGTGGATCGGAGAATGCGCAATGCGCAATTCGCACAGCGAAAAAATGAATGAGCGGAGATGGATATTATGAATAAAAGGATAGCGGCAGCGGTGACTGCGCTTGTGCTGGCGGCTTCGGCGGGCGGACAGGTGCTTCCTGCGGCAGTGTGCGGGAGCAGTGTGATAGCTGCGAGCGCTGACGAGTATCAGGGCTTTGTGTATGAGGAAAACGGCGGCATGGTGCTGATACAGGGCTACAGCGGAAGTGAGACAGAGATAACGGTACCCTCGGAGATAAACGGGTGTCCCGTGGTCAGGATAGCGGGGAGCGCGTTTGCGAACAACACCGCGCTTAAAAAAGTTAAGATATCAGAGGGCATCATGGGGATAGGAGACTCGGCATTCGAGGGCTGCACGGGACTGACAGAGATAGAGCTGCCCGACACTCTGACGGGCATAGGCTACTGGGCATTTCTGAGCTGCATCTCGCTGGAGAGCATCGAGCTGCCCGACAGCCTCGAGAGCCTCTCGCCCTATGCGTTCGACAGCTGCTCGAAGCTGAAAAGCATAAAGATCCCCGAGAGGGTATGGACGGTGGACCCGAAGGTATTCAACCGCTGCCTGAGCCTTACCGAGATAATAATAACCGCGGAGGGCAGGAACGACTACACGGTGGACGGAGCGCTGTATCACAGGACGCAGTCCTCGGACGGGACCGAGGCAGTGGCAGTGCTGACGAAATGCCCGAACGGCAAGACGGAGCTGAAGGTCGGGGAAAATGTGAGCAGGATAGAGAGCGAGGCGGTGCGCGACTGCCCCGAGCTGAGCGCGGTCACGCTGCCCGAGGGGCTGGAGAGCATAGGCAAGTACGGCTTTTACAACTGCCCGAAGCTGAAGACGCTGACAGTGCCGAGATCGGTGAAGGAGCTCGGCGATATGTCGGTGGGCTATTCGTTTGACAGTGATACATCGGTGCCTGTGAAGACAGAGGGCTTTCTGCTTTACTGCTATACCGACTCGGCTGCGCATATGTATGCGGAGAAGAACGGGATAAACTATGTGCTGCTCGATGCCGTTTCGATCAAGGGCAGCGTGGCGGTCAGATACGACAAGGATACGGACGTTGGTGAGGCTGTGGTGGAATACACCGACAGCGAGGGAGCATCGTCGGAGGAAGAGGTGCGCGGGGACGGAGGCTTCTCGATACCCGAGCTTGCACAGGGAGAATACACGGTGACGGCGAAGCTGGACGGCTTCCTCGGCAGCAGCGTGAGCGTGACGGTCGGGGGCGGAGAGCCTGCGGAGGCGGAGCTCGAGCTTTATCATTTGGGCGATGTGAACCGTGACGGCAAGGTGAATATGCACGACTACTCCGAGCTGCAGCGCAGCCTGAACGGCTACGGCAACGAGATCGACAGCGGACTTGCCGACATGAACCGCGACGGTGCGGTGACGATGAGGGACTATGCGGCGCTGCAAAGATTCCTCAACGGCTATACCTGAGCACGGGAAGGCTGACTGCGGAAAAAAAGGAAAGACCGAGAAAGGGGGCGGGAGCTGATGACAGAGGCGTATTATGCGGCGACGTTCATTGCATCGCTGCTGTTCATGATGCTGTATATGTATATCTGGCACAAGCATTTTGACGTGCATATAACGCTGGTGTTCGTGCTGGTGCCGACGAACAACTATGCCATGCTGATGCTCGCCCGCTCGCAAAGCGTTGAGGAGGCAGTGCTCGCGCAGAAGCTGACCTATATCTCAGGCTGTTACCTGCCGCTCATCATACTGCTGGCGATACTGAGCCTGTGCGGGATAGAGCTGCGGCGGTGGGTAAGGGTCATGCTGTACGGGGCAAGCACCGTTATCTTCGTCTCGGCACAGACGATAGGCTCGGCGACGATATTCTACAAGGGCTTTGATTTCAAGCGCGAGAACGATGCGGGCATGATATATAACAAGGACTACGGCTTCATGCACACGCTGTTCTATGCGCTGGTGGTGTTCTATATCGTTGTTTCGATATTTGTTATAATATACAGCTATTTCAAGAAGAATCAGGTATCGCGGAAGATGCTGCATATGCTGCTGCTGCCCGAGATATTCAGTGCGGTGGCATTTTTCGGCGGGCGGAGGATCATAGCACAGATCGAGCTGCTGCCGATAGCCTACGATCTGGCGCTGGCGGTATACCTTGTTATAATATACCGCATATCGTTATACAACGTTGCGGATATTGTGATAGACTCTCTTGTGGAGCAGGGCGACACGGGGTTCGTGTCGGTGGACTACAAATATAACTATCTGGGCAGCAACGAGACGGCGAAGAATATTTTCCCCGAGCTGAAAAAGCTTACCGTTGACAAGCCGATAGGACGGGAGCCGTTCATCAAGAGCCATATGCAGCGCTGGCTGACGAACTTTGTAAACGACGAGAAGCGCAGCCAGACCTACTGCGTGAGGGGCGACAAGACGTATCTTGTGACGATAGGCTATCTTTTTGACGGGCGGCGCAAGCGCGGCTACCAGCTCGTTATAACGGACGATACGCGCAACCAGCAGTATATCCGCCTGATAAACGGCTTCAACAATCAGCTGAAGATCGAGGTCGAGGAAAAGACTCAGGGCATCGTTGAGATGCACAACAAGCTGATACTCGGCATGGCGGCCATGGTAGAAAGCCGCGACAACTCGACGGGCGGCCACATAAGGCGCACGAGCGAGGGAGTGAGGCTGCTGCTGGACGAGCTGAGGAAGGACGACAGCTTTGAGCTGACGGATAAGTTCTGTGAGGACATGATAAAGGCGGCACCTATGCACGACCTCGGCAAGATCGCGGTAGATGATGCGATACTGAGGAAGCCCGGGAGGTTCACGCCCGAGGAGTTTGAGAAGATGAAGGCTCACGCGGCGGAGGGTGCCAAGATAGTGCATCAGATACTTGACGGGACCGATGACGAGGAGTTCAGGCGCGTGGCGGAGAATGTGGCGCACTATCATCACGAGCGCTGGGACGGCTCGGGTTATCCCGAGGGGCTGAAGGGTGAGGAGATACCCTTTGAGGCGCGGATAATGGCGATAGCGGACGTATACGATGCGCTGGTGAGCAAGCGGGTATACAAGGAGGCTATGTCGTTTGACAAGGCGGACGCGATAATCATGGAAGGCATGGGGACGCAGTTCGACAGGCAGCTTGAGGCCTGCTATGTGAATGCAAGACCGAAGCTGGAGGCATATTACAGCTCGATAGCGGCAGAGGCGCAGTGAGTGAGGAGGCATGAGGCGGCTTTGGAGATAAGGTACATCAGGGAGCCTGACGATCTGCAGTGCGGGCAGGCGGTGCTGGCTATGGCGCTCGGGAAAAGCGTGGACGAGATAACGGCGCTGCTTCACAACGAGCGGGAGACGACGCTTAAAGAGATGAAGGACACGTTTACCCGATACGGTGTGTGGATATCTGCCGAGCGCAGGCAGGCGGAGGACAGGAGCGAGCTGCCGCAGGCTGCACTGCTGAGCCTTGAAACGCCGCGCTGCTGGCACTGGTCGCTTTACTGCGGGGGTGTGTTCTACGACCCCGAGCACGGTGTTATGGACGACTTTCCCGAATGCGGGAGAAAATACTACTGGGAGCTGAGGCTGACATGAGATACGATTTTGACAGCGTGACCGACCGCAGCGGGACTTATTCCTACAAGTGGGATATCCCGCAGGGAGAGCTGCCGATGTGGGTAGCGGACATGGACTTTCGGACTGCCCCCGAGATAACCGAGGCACTGGTGAAGCGGGCGCAGCACGGGGTGTTCGGCTATTCGACGCTGCCGCCCGAGTGGAGCGCCGCCTACCGACGCTGGTGGAGAGAGCGCCACGGGATAGACTATGATGATAAGATGTTCATTTTTGCAACGGGTGTGATACCGATAATCTCGAGCTGTGTGAGAAAGCTGACGACACCTGCCGAGAACGTGGTGATAATGACACCCGTATACAACATCTTTTACAACTGCATACGCAACAACGGGAGAAATGTGCTGGAATGCCCTCTTGATTATAAGGACGGGGAGTATTCGGTGGATATGGAGCGGCTCGGGGCGGCGCTTGCCGACCCGCAGACGACGCTGCTGCTGCTGTGCGACCCGCAGAACCCTGCGGGAAAGCTCTGGGACAGGGAGACGCTTGCTAAGATCGGCGAGCTGGCATATGACAACGGGGTGACGGTGATCTCGGACGAGATACACTGCGACCTGACCGACCCCGGGGCGAGCTATGTGCCGTTCGCGTCGGCATCGGAGAAGTGCTTTGATAACTGCGTTGTGTGTGTGGCTCCGACCAAGGCATTCAATCTGGCGGGGATACAGACTGCGGCGGCGGTCGTTCCGAACAGGCGGCTGCGGCACAAGGTGTGGCGGGCGCTGAATACCGATGAATGCGCAGAGCCGAACTCCTTTGCGGTGACGGCGGCTGTCGCGGCATTTGAGAAGGGCGGCGAGTGGCTGGATCAGCTGAGGGAGTATATTTACGGGAGCAAGCAGATCGTCGGGGGATTTCTTAGGGAGAATATCCCCGAGATAAGGCTCGTGGAGTCGCAGGCGACGTATCTGCTGTGGCTCGACTGCGCGGGGCTGGGTATGCCGATACACGAGCTGTGGAAGCTTATCCGCCGCGAGACGGGGCTGTTTCTGTCGGACGGGAGCATCTACGGCGGCGGCAACACGCATCTGCGAATGAACATCGCCTGTCCGCGCAGTATGCTCAGAGACGGTCTTGACAGGCTGGCGAGAGCTGCGCAGACGGTGCGGGAGATGAACAGATGAGAGTAAAGGTGCTGGCGGCGATGAGCGGCGGTGTGGATTCGAGCGTGTGTGCGCAGCTGCTGCTTGAGGCGGGCTATGACTGCATAGGTGCGACGATGCGGCTGAACGGGAATGCCGACGGTGATATCGGCGACGCGGCGGCGGTATGCAGGCGGCTCGGGATAGAGCACAGGGTCTTTGATCTGCGGGAGCGGTTTGAGGACGAGGTGGTGAGAAGGTTCATCGGGTCATACGAGAGAGGCGAGACACCGAACCCGTGCATCGAGTGCAACAGTCGGCTGAAATTCGGGGTGCTGCTCGAAAAGGCGCGGGAGCTTGGCTGCACGCACATCGCAACGGGGCACTATGCGAGGATAAGCCGCAGTGATGTGACGGGGCGGTGGCTGCTGAAAAAGGCGGCGCGGCCCGAGAAGGACCAGAGCTATGTGCTTTACAGGCTTACTCAGGAGCAGCTGGCGCACACGCTCTTCCCGCTCGGCGGGCTGACGAAGGACGAGGTGCGCGGGATAGCTGAGCGGTGCGGCTTTGAGAATGCGGCAAAGCGGGACAGCCAGGATATCTGCTTTGTGCCCGACGGAGATTATGCTTCATTTATAAAGAGGCACACGGGCAGGGAGTACCCTGCGGGGGACTTTGTGGATACTGCGGGCAGGAGGCTCGGCAGGCACAGCGGGATAATCAACTACACGATCGGGCAGCGGCGAGGGCTGGGGATAGCGCTCGGCGAGCGGGCATATGTCTGCGGGATAGATGCTGATGCGAATACGGTGACGCTCGGGAGCAATGACGATCTGTTCACCGACAGGCTGCGCATCGCACGGCTCAGCCTTATAGATGAGGAGAGGTTCGCATCTACGTTCAAGGCTCGTGTAAAGATAAGGTACAGCCACACGGAGCAGGAGGCTGCGGTGTTCATGACCGACCGTGATCTGATAGAGATATACTTTGACCGCAGACAGCGGGCAGTGACTGCGGGGCAGTCGGCGGTGATCTATGACGGGGACACGGTGCTCGGCGGCGGAGTGATAATCGGGCGATAGTGCAAAATAACCAAAAATGTTGGAAGATCGGTGCAAAAATTCTGCATCGGAAAAATAAGAAAAAACTGTTAAAGGGCTTGAAAAACGAGCCCTTTTATATTATAATATATCTTGCGTGACTGCACAGTGTGTCCGCAGGGGCACACAAGAATGATATGCGATGAAGCGAAAGGTTGCCGACGGTCTGTCGGGGAATTTTCGTGGAGTATGTCCGATTTTAAACCGGGCGACTGTAATACCGAACACAGTATGTGCTTATGCTTCTTGCGAAGAGCGGGCGAGGTCTGTATGAGCGGACGGGGCTGCTTTTGGCATGGGTGTGTACTTCTGCGCTGACGAGTGTTATCTGTCCTCCGAATACCGAAAGGTAGTTCGGATTTTTTAATTGAAGGGATAGGGAACACACGGGGCAGTTGAATTTGAAGATCCGACGTTTGCAGGGTCTTCGGAGGGGCTGTTCCGAGCAAGGCGTATCAGACCGCAAGGTATTGCATAGGGAATACTTCCCTGCCCCCATATTTTGATGAAAGCACTAAGGAGGCGATTTTAAGTGGCAGTCAATGAGAAGATCAGGATCAGGATCAAGGGTTATGAGCACGCTGTTGTTGATGCGGCAGCCAAGAAGATCGTGGAGGCTGTAAAGCGCACGGGCGCACAGGTAAGCGGCCCGATCCCGCTCCCTACCGACAAGGAGATCGTAACGATCCTGAGAGCAGTTCACAAGTACAAGGACAGCAGAGAGCAGTTTGAGCTGAGAACACATAAGAGACTTATAGATGTTCTGCGTCCCACCAAGGAGACGAGCTCGGTGCTTGAGAGCCTTGACCTTCCTGCAGGCGTGAACGTCGCAATGGAGATCAAAAAGTAATTTCCAAACGAGATCACAGGTGACCTCGAAGCGATGTATGCAGGTCATGTCGGGTGAGCCCGACCAATAACCGATAGGAGGAATAAAAATGCAAAAGGGAATCATCGGAAAAAAGATCGGCATGACGCAGATCTTTGATGAAACGGGAAAGGTCATTCCCGTTACCGTCGTTGAAGCAGGCCCCTGCGTTGTCGTTCGCAAGAAGACTCTTGAGAATGACGGCTACGAGGCAGTACAGCTGGGCTTCGGCGACATCAGAGCGAAGAGAGTCAACAAGCCCCTCAGAAGATATTTCGAGAAGGCGGGAGTTGCTCTGAAGAGAACTCTGAAGGAATTCAGGCTGGACGACATTTCGGGTCTTAACGTTGGAGACATCGTGAAGGCTGATACGTTTGCTGAGGGCGACATCGTTGATGTATGCGGCACCAGCAAGGGTAAGGGCTACGCGGGCACCATCAAGCGCCACAACAACGCAAGGCTCAAGGAAACTCACGGTTCGGGCCCTGTTCACCGCCATGCGGGTTCGATGGGCGCGTGCTCCTCGCCCTCGAGGATCTACAAGGGCAAGGGAATGCCCGGACACCTCGGTGCAGAGAGAGTTACCGTGCAGAATCTGAAGATCGTAAAGATCGACGCTGAGAATAATCTTATCGCTATCAAGGGCGCTGTTCCCGGACCCAAGAACGGGACCGTGACCATCGTTGACTGCGTTAAGAAGGCTTAATGGAGGGAGGATCAGTAATGTCACAGATCACAGTTTTTGATATGGCCGGCAACAAGGTCGGCGACACTGAGCTCAACGACGCTGTTTTCGGCATCGCTCCCAATAAAAATCTGATGCACGCAATGGTAGTTTGCTATCTCGCAAATCAGAGGCAGGGCACACAGTCCACACTTACCAGAACAGAGGTAAGCGGCGGCGGAAGAAAGC
>CAMOFU010000099.1 GCA_946613705.1 uncultured Clostridia bacterium | reverse complement strand
ATAAGTAAAGGAAGAAAAGCTATGAAATACTACATAGGCATTGATCTGGGCGGCACCAATATCAAGGCGGGAGTCGTCAGCGAGGAGTTTGAGATCGTCGCAAAGGCATCCTGCAAGACGAACCTTCCCCGCCCCGCAGAGGAGATCTGCGCGGATATGGCAAAGGTCGCGCTTGAAGCTGTTGAAAAGGCAGGGCTCACGCTCGATCAGATCGAATCGGTGGGCATAGGCACACCCGGAACTGCCAACAGCGATACGGGCATAATCGAATACTCCAACAATCTGGGCTTCCTCAACTTCCCTGTTGTGAAGCTGATGCAGACTCATATCGACAAGCCCTGCTTCGTCGAGAACGACGCTAATGCGGCTGCATACGGCGAATTCGTGGCAGGCGCAGCAAAGGGCGCGAACGACGCTGTGTGCATCACGCTCGGCACAGGCGTGGGCGGCGGAATAATCATCAACAAGAAGATCTATTCGGGCTTCAACTTTGCGGGTGCCGAGATCGGGCATACAGTCATCGACCCGAACGGACCCGAGTGTACCTGCGGCAGAAAGGGCTGCTTTGAGGTGTTCTCGTCCGCGACGGGACTTGTGAGAATGACAAGAGAGGCAATGCTTGCCGACAAGAGCTCGGTGATGTGGAAAATGAACGAGGAGGACGGCAAGGTCTCCGCAAGGACCGCTTTCAACGCTATGCGCGCGGGCGACAAGGCGGGCAAGGAGGTAGTTGACAAGTATATCCGCTATCTTGCCTGCGGCATCACCAACACCATCAACATTTTCCAGCCCGATATCCTGTGCATCGGCGGAGGAGTCTGCAATGAGGGCGACCCCCTGCTGCTGCCGCTGAAGGAGCTCGTGGCCAAGGAGGTCTATACCAAGAACAGCATGAAAAACACCGAGGTCGTTATCGCCAAGCTGGGTAACGATGCAGGTATAATAGGCGCGGCATTCCTCGGACTGTCGCATTCGTGAGGAGGATAAAGCAATGAGTGAAAAAGAAAAATACAAAAACTATTTCTGTGACGGTGTTGACAAGGCGCCGCAGAGATCTCTGTTCAATGCACTGGGTATGACCCGTGAGGAAATGGAAAGACCGCTGGTCGGCATCGTTTCCAGCTATAACGAGATCGTCCCCGGGCATATGAATATCGACAAGATAGTAGAAGCGGTCAAGCTGGGCGTTGCAATGGCGGGCGGCACCCCGATAGTGTTCCCCGCTATCGCAGTCTGTGACGGTATCGCTATGGGGCATCAGGGAATGAAGTATTCCCTCGTCACCCGTGACCTTATCGCAGACAGCACCGAATGTATGGCACTCGCGCACCACTTCGATGCTTTGGTAATGATCCCCAACTGCGACAAGAACGTCCCCGGACTGCTTATGGCTGCCGCAAGAGTGAACGTGCCGACCGTATTCGTTTCGGGCGGCCCGATGCTGGCAGGACACGTCAAGGGCGAGAAGAGGTCGCTTTCGAGTATGTTCGAGGCTGTCGGCTCCTATGATGCGGGCAAGATCACGGCTGAGGACGTTGAGGAGTTTGAGAACAAGGTCTGCCCGACCTGCGGAAGCTGCTCGGGTATGTATACCGCGAACTCGATGAACTGCCTGACCGAGGTGCTCGGAATGGGTCTGAAAGGAAACGGAACTATCCCCGCAGTATACTCCGAGAGACTGAAGCTTGCCAAACACGCAGGTATGCAGGTCATGGAGCTGCTGAGAAAGAATATCCGCCCGAGGGATATCATGACAGAAAAGGCATTCCTCAATGCGCTGACAGTTGATATGGCACTGGGCTGCTCGACCAACTCGATGCTGCATCTGCCCGCTATCGCACATGAGTGCGGCATCGAGCTGAACCTTGATGTTGCAAACGAGATATCCTCGAGAACACCGAATGTATGTCACCTTGCTCCTGCGGGACACACCTATATGGAGGATCTGAACGAGGCAGGAGGTGTGTATGCGGTAATGAACGAGCTTGCCGAAAAGGGCATTCTCAACACCGACTGCATGACCTGCACGGGCAAGACCGTCGGCGAGAACATAAAGGGCTGCAAAAACAAGGATCCCGAGGTCATCAGGCCGCTGGATAATCCCTATTCGCAGACAGGCGGCATCGCAGTGCTGAGGGGCAATATCGCTCCCGACAGCTGCGTTGTAAAGAGATCGGCAGTCGCTCCCGAGATGCTTGTGCATGAAGGCCCCGCAAGAGTATTCGACTGCGAGGAGGACGCTATCGCTGCTATCAGGGGCGGAAAGATAAATGCGGGCGATGTTGTTGTTATCCGCTACGAGGGTCCCAAGGGCGGCCCGGGTATGAGAGAGATGCTCAACCCGACATCGGCTATAGCCGGAATGGGGCTCGGCTCATCGGTAGCGCTTATCACCGACGGACGTTTCAGCGGCGCAACAAGAGGCGCTTCTATCGGTCATGTTTCTCCCGAGGCTGCTGTGGGCGGCCCGATCGCGCTGATCGAGGAGGGCGATATCATTGCAATAGATATCCCCGCGAATACTATCAACGTTAAGGTCACCGATGAGGAGCTGGCTGCAAGGAAGGCTAAATGGCAGCCGAGAGAGCCTAAGATCACAACGGGCTACCTTGCAAGGTATGCTTCTCTTGTGACCTCTGCAAACACAGGCGCGATACTCAAACAGGGCTGAGAGCTCTGATACAGAATTATAGAAAGAGGGATTGTTATTATGGCTAAAAGAATACTGCAAGTTTTTCTGGTGCTCATCTTTATCCTGCTGGTCGTATGCGGCATAATCGTCGGGAGCTATGTTTTTGCTTCGACGAGTATCGACCCGGGCAGCGACAGCCGTCTGCTGATCTCGGGTGACTGGATAGACGAGAAGAGCGACAAGAAGATAGCGTTCGACGACAGCGGAAACTTCGTTTATTCCAGCCTTAAATCAGGCGAGGTCATCGCTGACGGCTACTACAGGGTAAACGAGGACAAGAAGGCTATCAAGTTCTTCATTCTCCCGGGTCATCACACCGAGGCTTTTGACCAGAATGTAAGATTCTGGTTCTTCGGACAGATCTCCTATTCGAGCCTTACCGATGCCAAGAACGTTCAGAAGAAGAATAATATAGAAACTTATGCTCTCCAGGATGCACCTAAGTGTACATTCCTTATCAAGAATGCTGAGGACAACGAGGGCACTATCCTCAACTGCGTAATGCCCGAGAAGACCTATGAGGCATACTCGAAAGGAAAGCACTTCTCTGCTACGCAGAAGAATTTCTGATCGGAGCGAATGATGACAGTATTATTCAAAAATGTAAGAGCGGTCGATCCCCGTCAGGGGCTCGACCGTGTTACCAATATTCTTATAGAGAATGAGAAGATAGCATATATCGGCAGCGAGGACAGGCAGGCCGACAGAGTGATAGACGGCGAGGGGCGGCTCTGCGCCGTTCCCGGGCTGTTCGATATGCACGTTCATTTCCGTGACCCCGGGCTGACCTATAAGGAGGATATCATCACGGGCGCTGCTGCTGCTAAGGCAGGCGGCTTTACAGGTGTTGCCTGTATGCCGAATACCAAGCCCCCGATAGACTCGCCCGAGCTGGTAAGATATGTATTCGACAAGGCTGAGGAAACAGGCATCAATGTTATCCCCTATGCCTGCGTTACCAAGGGCATGGAGGGCAAGGAGCTGTGTGACTACGATGAGCTGAAAAAGGCTGGCATAACCGCGATCTCCGATGACGGCAGACCTGTCGAAAATGCCGAGCTCATGCGCCGCGCACTGGAGCTCTCAAACAGCAACGGGCTCATCATCACCTCGCACTGTGAGGATCTGAATATCATAAACGGCGGCATCATCAACAAGGGAGAGGTGTCAGAAAAGCTCGGTGTCAGGGGCATGGACAGGGCAAGTGAGGACAGCATCACCGCAAGGGAGATAACCCTTGCCGCCTCCTGCGATGCACGGATACATATATGCCATGTTTCCACCTACGGCTCGGTAAATATCATCAGGGCTGCCAAGCGTGACGGCATAAAGGTGACCTGTGAAACTGCGCCGCATTACTTCACCTATACCGACGAAAAGCTGCTGTCTCGTGACGCGGATTACCGTATGTCACCGCCGCTGAGGACAGAGCGGGACAGAGCTGCGATAGAGCAGGCGCTGCTCGACGGCACTATCGACTGCATCATCACAGACCATGCGCCGCATTCGGCAGAGGATAAAGCCGACTTTGAAAAGGCTCCGAACGGAGTGGTCGGGCTTGAAACATCGCTGGCAGTAACGCTTACACAGCTTTACCACACGGGCAAGCTCGGGCTTGACAGGCTGGTCGAGCTAATGTCGATAGAACCGAGAAGGATACTCGGGCTGCCCGAGGTCACGATCAGGGAAGGCGCTGAGGCAGAGCTCTGTGTGTTCGACCCCGAGCTTGAATGGACAGTCGTACCCGAGCAGCTTCATTCAAAGAGCAAGAACACCGTATTCAAGGGCGAGAGGCTCAGGGGCAGAAACGTTTATACCGTATGCCGCGGAAGGATAGTTTTTGAGCTTTGAGCCCCGCGTGAAATGAAAGGAGAATAAGAATGTCATTTGACAGACTGATCGAAAATATAGTTAAGACGCAAAACCCCTCTGTAGTCGGGCTCGACCCAAGACTGGAATATGTTCCCGAGTACATCGTGAACAAGAAGGTCAAAAAATACGGCAAGACACTCAAGGCCGCAAGCAAGGCGATACTCGAGTTCAACAAGACGATCATCGACGAGATACACGATATCTGCCCCGCGATCAAGCCGCAGGCCGCTTACTACGAAATGTACGGCTGGGAGGGTGTGAAGACGCTTTATAAGACGATCGAATATGCGCAGAGCAAGGGTATGTTCGTTATGACCGACGGCAAGCGCAACGACATAGGTGCGACTATGGACGCATATGCCACCGCACATCTCGGCTATACCGAGGTCTGCGGAGATCATATGCCCGCGTTCGGCGCAGACGCGCTGACTGTCAACGGCTACCTCGGCACCGACGGCATCACTCCCCTGCTGGAAAAATGCACAGCCTTTGACAAGGGCATCTTCGTGCTTGTCAAGACCTCGAACAAGTCCTCGGGCGAGCTTCAGGATCTGAAGATCGGCGACAAGACCGTATATGCAGTAATGGGCGATATGTGCGAAAAATGGGGAGCCGAGGTAATGGGCAAATACGGCTACAGCGGTGTGGGTGCTGTTGTGGGTGCTACCTATCCCGAGCAGCTCGCAGAAATGAGAAAGGCTCTGCCGCATACCTTCTTCTTAGTCCCGGGCTACGGAGCACAGGGCGGCGGCGCTGAGGGCGTGGCAAAGGGCTTTGACGAGAACGGCCTCGGTGCGATCGTTAATTCCTCCCGCGCTGTTATGTGCGCTTACAAAAAAGAGGAGTGCGACCCGCACGAGTTCGCAAAAGCTGCCCGCCGCGAGGTCATCAGAATGAAGGAGGACATTATCTCGTTCCTCCCGAAGATCAAGCTTCCCGACTGAGCCTGCGCAGACAAGAGAACAGTAAAAATATCACGGCATCATTCGGCAGCAGGTCTGTCTGCCGAATCGCCGCTATCAAGGAGTGGCAAATGAATACAGCTCCGCAGCAAACCGACGATATCATACGCCTTATCCCCAAGCGCAAAAAGAGCATTTTAAGACTTGTGTTCAGCCGATTCGGTATTATGGCGATACTTATAATCATTCAGGTGCTGCTTATCATGTCGGCAGTTGAATACTTTGAGGAATACAGCACCCTCTTCTCGCTTGTCGGCGGGCTGGTAACACTGGTAATGGTGCTGTACCTTTTCAACTGCGGCATGGACGCATCGGCAAAGCTTACATGGCTGATAATGATATCCGTATTTCCGATCCCGGGTACGTTGTTCCTGTGGTTCACAAATATGAACTTCGGTCACCGCAGGCTGAAGCGGAAGGTAGAGATCTCCATTGAGGAAACACAGGGCAAGCTTGCGCAAAAGTACAAGCTGCTCAAACGACCTGAGATAGTTGAAACAGGCACCGACGATCTGTACAGATACCTCAACCGCTCGGGCTGCTACCCGATCTACGAGAACACAGATGTACGCTTCTTTCCGCTCGGCGAGTACAAGTTCCGAGCACTTATGGAGGATCTGAAAAATGCCGAGAAATACATCTTCATGGAGTACTTCATCATCGACGAGGGCCTGATGTGGGGAAGTATGCTCAAGGTCATGGCAGAGAAGGCAGCGCAGGGCGTTGATGTGAGAGTGATGTACGACGGAATGTGCGAGATGTCCACTCTCACATGGGATTACCCGCAGCGAATGGCAAAGCTCGGCATAAAGTGCAAGCCCTTTTCGCCTATCTCGCCGTTCCTTTCGACACATTACAACTATCGCGATCACCGCAAGATACTTGTAATCGACGGGAAGGTCGCCTACAACGGCGGTGTCAATCTTGCAGATGAATACATCAACCATATCGAGCGGTTCGGTCACTGGAAGGATACTGCGATCAGATTGCAGGGCGAGGCTGTGCAGAGCTTTACGCTGATGTTCCTGCAAATGTGGAACATCTACGAGGAGAAGCCGTGCTGGGACGAAGCGCTGCCGCTTTCCGAGCCAGCCGAGCCGGACGGCTACGTTATGCCGTTCTCCGACTGCCCGCTGGACGAGGACAAGGTCGGGCGGACGGTCTATATGGATATCCTCAACCGCGCAAAAAGCTATGTTCATATCATGACACCGTATCTTATACTCGACAACGAGCTGGAGCAGGCGCTGAAATACGCAGCCGAGCGCGGAGTTGACGTGCGGCTTATCCTCCCCGGGATACCCGACAAGCAGGCAGCCTACTCGCTTGCAAAGACGCATTACCGCTCGCTGCTGCGCTCGGGTGTAAAGGTTTATGAATACACCCCGGGATTCGTTCACGCGAAGATATTTGTCAGCGACGATGAGAAAGCGGTCGTCGGCACGATCAATCTCGATTACCGCAGTCTCTATCACCACTTCGAGTGCGGGACATACCTGTTCTGGTGTTCGTGCATCACCGATATTGAGCAGGACTTTCAGGAGACAATGAAAAAGTGCCGCACCGTTACCAAGCAGACGATCAAGGCAGAGCTTTTTTCGGTCAAGCTGCGAGGCAGCATAATGAAGCTTTTCGCACCGCTGATGTAAGAGAACCGAAAGGCTGCAATATGCAATAGCAAAGCAAACAACAAAAAAGTCATCGCCGATCAAGCGATGACTTTTGTTATATATTCTGTTATGCGTTTACAGCACAATATACAATATAGTCTGTCATATCTCCGAACGGTTTTCGAGCGCCTTGTAAAGCGTTATCTCGTCCGCATATTCGAGCATACCGCCGATAGGCAGACCAAAGGCAAGCCTTGTGACCTTAACACCGAATGGCTTCAGAAGCTTGCTGATGTACATAGCCGTTGCCTCGCCCTCGACCGTAGGATTGGTCGCCATTATCACCTCGTCGATATCACCGCTGTTTACTCTTGCAAGCAGCTGCTTTATCGTCAGCGCATCGGGCCCGACACCGTTGATCGGCGAGATCAGTCCGTGCAGCACATGATAAACGCCCTTGTATTCCTTCGTGCGCTCAAAAGCAGCGATATCCCTCGGAGCCTCGACCACACATACCGTTCTCCTGTCGCGTCTTGCATCATCACAGAAGCGGCACAGCTCATTCTCTGTAAAATTGCAGCACACCTTGCAGGTATGCACCTTGCGCTTAGCATTAAGTATCGCCTGCGCCAGCTCGTTCGCCTCGGCATCAGACATCTCCATAACATGATAGG
Organism: uncultured Clostridia bacterium; assembly: GCA_946613705.1. Classification (GTDB taxonomy): domain Bacteria; phylum Bacillota; class Clostridia; order Oscillospirales; family Ruminococcaceae; genus FB2012. The sequence goes on along the minus strand of CAMOFU010000099.1, from coordinate 401 downwards.
CAAGCCTCTGAGCAGACTTCATGCCTATCCCCGGGAGCCTTGCAAACTGCTCCGAGAGCAGTGTGAGCGGCAGTGCGCCGATATCAGCCATCAGAACAGACCCGGGAAGGATACTCCGCCTGTAAGCTTGCTCATCTCGGCATCAGATGTCTCGTCAAGCACTCTTACAGCCTCGTTGAATGCGCTCATGATAAGATCCTCAAGCATCTCAACGTCATCGGGATCAACCACCTCGGGCTTGATGTTGAGCTTGAGCACCTGTCTCTTGCCGTTGATCGTAACATCAACAACTCCGCCGCCCGCGGTGCCCGAGAACTCTCTCTCCTCGAGCTCGGCCTGCAATGCAGTGATCTCGTCCTGCATCTTCTGAGCCTGCTTGAGCATCTGGTTCATATTGTTCG
>CAMOFU010000098.1 GCA_946613705.1 uncultured Clostridia bacterium | reverse complement strand
ATACGCGCGGGACTGGAAAGGCTGGCATACGGCAGGGTGAACGATGCGGCTGCTCTGGTCTTCGCGGACGAGGTCGGTGCTGACACGGTAGCGCGGGCGGATCTGTTCAATGTGAGCGAGCTCAAGAAGGTCAAGGGCGGAGGCGTTGAGGTGAAGTTCTTTGACCGTCAGAAGGCGCTGGAGAAGCTTTACGAGCTTGAAGCGGGAGAGCTGGGAGACAGAAAGGCAAAGGATCTGGTCGAGCTGGTTTACGGCGGAACGGCGGAGCTTTCGGAGGAGAACTGCGGCGGTGATGACGTTGAGCGGTAACAGCGGGCAAAAGAGGGCGGTATACAGGCTCGGCAGGGGGCTCATATTCTCGGGCAGGCAGCTGAAGGTGCTGAACTGGTGGCGGCAGCGGGGGAAATATGACGGGATAATCTGCGACGGTGCGGTGAGGTCGGGAAAGACCTTTTCGATGAGCGTATCGTTTGTCATCTGGGCGAGCTGCACCTTTTCGGGGCAGGACTTTGCGTTCTGCGGAAAGACGATAACCTCGGTGAAGCGCAATCTTATAACGCCGCTGATAAGGCAGGCGGGAGCATGGGGGTTCCGCATAAAGGAATACCCGTCGAAGAACTACATAGAGATAGAGCTTGGCGGCAGGGTGAACCGTTTTTACATTTTCGGAGGACGGGACGAGAGCTCGGCGGGGCTGATACAGGGAGTGACCTTAGCGGGAGTGATGCTGGACGAGGCGGCGCTGATGCCGAGGAGCTTTCTGGAGCAGGCGGCGGCGCGGTGCAGTGTGGCGGGCTCGAAGCTGTGGTTCAACTGCAATCCCGAATACCGCGAGCACTGGTTCAAGAAGGAATGGATAGACAAGGCGAAGGAGAAGAGGCTGCTGTATCTGCACTTTGACCTTTGGGACAACCCCACGCTCGGGAGCGACATGATAAAGCGGTACGCGCGGCTTTATACGGGAGTATTCTACGAGCGGTTCGTGCTGGGAAAATGGGTGAGCACGGAGGGGCTGATCTACCCGATGTTCTCGCGGGAGAAAAACGTCTGTACGGAGCTGCCCGAGGTGTTTGAGAAATACGCGGTGAGCTGTGACTACGGGACTGTGAACCCTGCGAGCTTCGGCTTATGGGGAAGGAGCGGGGGCGTATGGTACAGGATAAGGGAGTACTACTACGACTCGCGGCGCGAGGGCAGGCAGAGGACGGACGAGGAGCACTACATCGGGCTGGAGAGGCTGTGCGGCGATCTTGCTGTGGAGCGGGTGATCTGCGACCCGTCGGCGGCATCGTTCATCGAGTGCATAAGGCGGCACGGCAGGTTCAGGGCAGTGGCGGCGAAGAACGATGTGATCTCGGGGATAAGGCGGGTCGCGGACGCGCTCGGCTCGAAAAGGATAATGATACACGAGAGCTGCGTGGACTGCATCAGGGAATTCGGGCTGTACCGCTGGTCGGAGCACGGCGGGGCGGACGCGCCCGTAAAGGAGAACGATCACGCGATGGACGATGTGAGGTACTTCGTGAGCGGATATCTGAGCGGGAGCAGAGAGTCATTTTTTGTCGGGCTGGCAGACAGGCAGTAAACAGACAGAGGAAAGGAACGATGAGATTGTTCGGAAAGGGAAAGAAAAAAGGAGCGGAGAAGGGAGCCTTCCCTGCGGAGAGGACGGTGTTCAGGCTGGCACCCGAATACGGCGGCTTTGAGGGGAGCTTTTACGAGGCGCTGAGGGCAGAGGTGCCGATACTGGACGCCTGCTTCGGGAAGATAGAGAGGCTTACGAACGACTTTAAGCTGATAAGCCTTGACGAAGAGGCGCAGGAGGGGCTGGACAGGTTTTCAAGAGAGGTCGCGGTGGGGGTATCGGGGAGCTCGCTGATGACCTTTGCGGATCTGTATCTGGACACGCTGCTGACCTACGGCAGAGTGCTCGGGACGGTAGGCATCGACCGAAGGAGCAGGCGGATAAAGGGCATAAGCATCGCCGACCCGACGGTATTCCGTGCGGAGAGAGGGGACGACCCGTTCGAGGTGAGGTTCAGGCTCGTATCGGGCGGGAGAGAGATAAAGCTGCCGCCGAAGGAGAGGTGGTTCTACACGACGCTGAACCCTTCGGTGAAGCACCCCGAGGGGGTATCGCTGCTGAGGGGGCTGCCCGCGCTTTCGGAGATACTGATGAGGATATACGAATGTGTGGGGCAGAACTTTGACAGGGCAGGGAACGTTCGGTACGCGGTGACATACAAGCCCGCGAACGAGGCCGAGGCTGCATACGCCGCAGAGAGAGCGGGGCAGATCGCGAGGGAGTGGTCTGACGGCATGGCGAGTGCAAGGAACGGCACCGTGAAGGACTTTGTTGCTGTGGGGGACGTTGGTATCAAGGTGATCGGTGCGGACAACCGAATGCTTGAGACCGAGATACCCGTAAGGCAGCTGCTGGAGCAGATGATCTCGAAGCTTTCGATACCGCCGTTCCTGCTGGGGCTGAACTGGTCGAGCACCGAGAGGATGAGCTCGCAGCAGGCGGACATACTCACGAGCGAGCTGGAATACTACAGGCGGCTGATAACGCCCGTGCTGAAAAAGATCGGGGACGCATATCTGCGGCTCTGCGGATACGGCTGCGGGTGCGAGGTCGAATGGGGCAACATCAATTTGCAGGACGAGGAGGCGCTTGCGAGGGCGCGGCTGTACAATGCGCAGGCGGCGGCACTTGAAGAGCAGAAGGGAGGAGATAGCTATGGAGCTTGATTTTGTATTCGACGGGAGAGAGCTTGAAAAGGTGAACGGCTTTACGAGGAGCGACGTTACTGCCGATGAGGTCTACGCATTCCCGATAGTGCTGTGCGACAACGAGATCGACCGTGACGGCGAGAGGTTCTCGGTATCGGCGCTGGAGGAGCTGAGCGGGCTGTTCGTCGGGAAGACGGGCATTTTCGATCACGACCCAAAGGGGAGCAACCAGACGGCGAGGATCTACGAATGCGAGGTAAGGACTGATGACAGCCGCGTGACGAGCTGCGGGGAGGCATACACCTTTCTCTATGCGAAGGCCTACATGATGAGGACCGAGGGAAACAGGGATCTTATCACGGAGATAGAGGGCGGCATAAAGAAGGAGGTCTCGGTGAGCTGTGCGGTGAGCGGCAGGCGCTGCTCGGTATGCGGGTGTGACAGGACGGAAAATCCCTGCGGCCATGTCAAGGGCAGGAGCTACGGCGGGAAGGTCTGCTGCGACATACTTGACGGAGCGGCCGATGCCTACGAATGGTCGTTCGTGGCGATACCCGCGCAGACCGAAGCGGGAGTGCGCAAGAGGTTCGGCGGCACCGACAGCGGGGAGGCCGCGGTGCTGAGGTCGGAGCTTGCGAGAGCGCAGGAGGAAAACGGCAGGGCGTGTGAAATGCTCAAGCGGGAGATAATGGCGCTGAGCTTTACGGTAAGGCCGATAATGGCGGTAGAGGTCGTGAAGCAGCTGACCGAGAGAATGAGCTTTGAGGAGCTGGAGGCGCTGCGCGGGAGGCTGATGGCGCAGTGCGTACAGGAGGAAGAAGAGAGCGGCGAGCCGTTTGCCGAAAAGGACAGGCACAACGGAGCATTCAAGCTGTGAACGGCGCAGAGAGAGGACTCTGCGGAAACGACAATATCAATATAATTAAAACAAAGGAGAAATGAGTATGTACAACAAGGTGAAACTGGACAAGAGCCTTTATTCGATCACGGGCAAGAGCTTTACGCAGGCACTGAGCGTGCTGGACCCCGACGAGAACTATGCGGGCACGGAGCTGGCAGGGCTGGACGCATACGAGAGGCAGCTGAAGAGGTTCGACATCAAGGTATCGGGGAAGGACTGTGACAGGGTGGAGAAGTTCTTTGTCACCTCCGAGTCGGCGGTGCTGTTCCCCGAGTTTGTGAGAAGAATGATAAAGCAGGGCATGAACGAGGCCTCGATCATCGGCGACATCGCTGCGGCGGCGACCTACACCGACAGCATGGACTACAGGAGCATGAGCGTTACCGTGAGCGGCAGCGACACGGGTGTGGCTCAGGGCGGACAGCTGCCCTCGACAAACGTAAGGCTCGCTTCCTCGGCGCAGGCGCTGACGAAGTTCGCAAGAAAGCTCAATTGCAGCTACGAGTCGATCAGAAAGCAGAGACTCGAGGCCTTCGGGGTGATCCTCAGGAGCCTGGGCGCGCAGCTGTCGAGAGCTGCGAACAAGCTTGCGGTGACTGCGCTTGCAAACGGCATCACTCCCGACAGCATCGCGGGCGACAGCATAACCTATGCCGATCTTGCGGCATTCTGGGCATCTATGGGGGACTTTGACATGACCGTTATGGTATGCAGCCCCGAGGTCATGGCAAAGATACTTGCGCTTGACGAGATGAAGTTCTGCGTATCGGACTACATGGCAAACGGCAAGGTGAAAACGCCCTACGGTGTTACGCTCGTGAAGTGCTCGGCTGTGACGGACGGCAGGATAATCGGGCTGGACAGCAGCTGTGCGGGCGAGATGATCTACGGCACCGACATCATCGTGGACTATGACAAGCTGATCTCCACACAGTGCGACGAGATCGCGGCATCGGTAACAGTCGGCTTCTCGAAGCTGATGAGCGATGCGGTAAAGGTGCTGGCTACCGAGTGATGCACCGAACGGCGCATGAAACAAACACACACGGCGGGCTGTGCGCCCTGCGGGGAGAATGCTGCGAGGTGAGGATAAGATGGCTGAGATAAGCAGGGATAATGTAGAGGATATATTTGCAAGGATATGCGGCATCGAAGCGGGAAACGCTTACAGCGAGCTGATAGACAGATGCATCTCAAAGATCGGTTCGGCGCTGACGGTGACGGTGCTGACGGAGGAGCAGGCTGCAAGCTGCGAATATGCGGCTGCCTGCGAAGCGGCATACGGGTATGCGCTCGAGGCGGCGAGCTGCGAAAGGCTCGTGATGAGCGAGGACGGCGCGGTAAGGCGGGGCAGCGGGAGCCTTCTTACCGTTGAGGGTGCCGAGGCACTGAGGAAGCACGCCTATGCCGCGCTTGCGGGCTTTGCAAGGCTGGGCGGCTTTGTGTTCGAGACTGTAAAGGAGGACGTATGAACGAGCTGCTGACACTGATAAACCTGGCGTTCAGCGGGGCGGGGTTCAACACGCTCACCGAGGAAAGTGCGGCTCAGCTGCACTTTTTCGGGAACGTGAGGTTTGCGGTGCCGAAGATAAAAAAGGCCGAGTGTTCTCCGACCGTGAGCGGCAGAGGAGAATACATCGGGCAGGAGGAGACCGTTACCGCGGCGATAAGGTGCTACGGGACGGAATGCGGATACTCCGACGGCGACGGACTGAGGACGATGGTGGGCACTGCGAAGAGGATAATGCTTCTGAACAGTGCGAGCAATGTAAGGTGGCTGAGCACGGGAGAGCTGGTGCGCGACCCTGTAACGAGAAGGCTCGTCATCACGGTGATCGCGGAGCTGACGGGGTACACTGATGCGGAGGCTGACGGAGCATGAACACGGACAGGAACATCATCACCGCCGATCTCGGGGCAGGGAGCTTTGAGCTTGACAGGCTGACCGAAAGCTGTGAGACGGCGGTAAACGAGGAGACGCTGCTGGAGGGCGGCTTTGACCGTGTGATCGTCGGGGGAAAGCTGACGCTGGTGCTGGAGGGCAGGTACGGCATACAGCGGGACGGCAGCTTTTTCAGGGCGATGACGGTATGGCTGAAGGGCAGGAGCATAGTAAACGCTGTGATAGGCGGGGTGACATATCCCTCGCTTTATGCGGCGAAGGCGGTGCTGACCGAAAAGGCCGAGAGCGGCATCGGAAGATATGTGATAACGCTGAAGGAGCTTTAGGGGGGTACAGTCATGGCGGAGATATGCACACTTGTTTTCAGGCTGCGTGACGGCAGCGAACAGGAGGCAGCGGATATCATCAAGCTCAGGTTTTACAAGGACAGGTACACATCGGGGTCCGAGCTGAGCGGGAAGGTGATATACACGGGCTCGCCGAGGGACATACTGGAGATAAAGCTGACTGCGGGCGGCAGGCTGATACACCACGGATACGCGGGGTACATAAGGACAGAGAACATACACGGGCGGGTGGAGCTTTCGTTCATCTCGCCCGCATGGAGCTGTCTGCTGTCGCAGAACGAGCCTGTGCCCGGGCTCAGCTACGGAGTTGATCTGGCGGGGCTTCTGGCGGCGAACGTGACGATACCGAACGTGACCTGTGAGAGCGGGACGGACACGGTGAACTACATCTATGTACGCGAGCACTCGACGATATGGGACGCGGTGACGGCTTACACGAAAAAAGCATACGGGAGCTTTCCGCACATAGGCGGCACCAACGAGGTGAGGGTACGGCCGACTGCGGGAAGGACTTTCACATATGCTGCGGGGCAGGTAATAACGATCGGGCGGACGGTAGACAGGAGGGTGATGCTCTCGAAGGCATACATGGCGGGAGCTGACGGAGAATACAGCTACTCATGGACGAATGCGCAGGCGGCGGCAGACGGGATAGTGCGTGAAAGGTACTATCCGCTCGACAGGCAGTGGCTGGGCTCGCCCGAGGACGGCCCGAAATTCCGTGTCGAGGTATCGGCAAGGCGATACAGGAGCACCTTCATCAGGCTGACGGGATACAGGGGCGAGGACATTTTTGACAGCTTTTCGGTCAGGGCAGGCGGAGAGCACCTGAGCAGTCTGATCGGAGGGCTGGAGGTGATATTCGAGTGCGGCAGGGCGGCAACGACGGTATACGTCATGAACACGGTGAGCTGAACAGCCGCCGTCCGCCCTGCTGCCGCAGGGTGAGGGGGTGACATAAGCGCATGAAGTACATCATAATGCTGCTGGTCGTGGTCGGTGCCGCACTGACCGATCTTGCTACGGGCTTTATCAAGGCATACCGCAGCAGCTCGCTGAACAGCAGGAGGATGCGCTCGGGCGGGCTGGAGAAGCTGTGCGAGACAGTCGTCATGGCGGCGGCGATCGGGCTGAACATCGGGCTGGAGCTGCTCGGTGAATACTACGATGCGCCCGAGCTGACCGAGCTTGCGGGCTCTGTTACCGCCTTCGGTGTGTTCCTCTACATCACGCTGATGGAGGCTGTATCGGTGCTTGAAAACTTTGCCGCGATAAAGCCCGAGGCTGCCGTGCTCGTCCGTCTGATAAAACGGCTGAAGGTATTCGGCAGCTGCGCCGACGGTGCTGACACGGACGGGGAAAGCAGCATATCATGTAAGAGGAAGGAGGAATGAACCATGAGCACAGTTCAGGGACTGGACATTTCCGCCTGCCAGACGAGCGTTGACTTCAACAAGGTCAGGGCGGCAGGCTACAGCTATGTGATACTGCGTCTCAACGAATGGGACAGCACCAAGCGGGACATCGTCAAAGACAGCCGCTTTGAGCAATACTACAAGGCGGCAAGAGCTGCGGGGCTCGGCATCGGGGCATATTATTTCACCTATGCAAACACGGTGGACTATGTGAAGTACGAGGCGGAGACGGCAGTTAAATGGCTCGCGGGCAAGCAGTTTGAATATCCGATATATTTCGACCTTGAACGCGAGCAGCAGTTCGCGCAGGGCATGAGCTTCTGTGACAGCGCGGTAAAGACCTTCTGCGATACGCTCGAAAGGGCGGGTTATTTTGCGGGGGTATACTGCTCGACCTTCTGGTACACCAAATGCGTGAGCGAGGCGGTAAGAGAAAGATACGCCTGCTGGATCGCGGAATGGGGGAGCAGCTGCAATTACAAGGGCAGCTACGGTATGTGGCAGAACGGCACGGCATATGTTGACGGCATAAGCGGCGGGGTCGATCACGACTACTGCTATGTTGACTACCCGTCGATCATCAGGGCAAAGGGGCTCAACGGCTTCAGGAAGGAAGCGGCACCCTCCGAAAGCGGCAGGCTGCTCGACAGCGGCAGCTGCTACAAGGAGGGCGAAACGACCGTCGGGGCGCTGGCGGTGAAGGAGCTGCTGCGGCTGGCATATGACAGGGGGCTCACCGATGTTAAGGTGGACGATGACAAGACCTACGATGCCGAGGCGATGAAGGCAGTGAAGCAGCTGCAAAAGAAGTGGGGCTTCAGACAGACGGGACGCGCGGGAGCAAACTTTGTGCGGAAGCTGTATGACGCACTGAAATAAAGGCAACACCGCACGACCCGCGGCTAACGCCTCTGCACATCATCTGCTTG
>CAMOFU010000097.1 GCA_946613705.1 uncultured Clostridia bacterium | reverse complement strand
CATAAAAAGGACTGTCGGCATGAACCGACAGTCCCGTATCTCATATTCGGTATTCAGTAAAGCTCCGCGATCTCCTCGAGCAGCACTCTTGCCTTTTTGCAGACATCGAACGGCTCGACGATCTTTGCCTTTGTCCCGAACTGGAACAGCCAGCCCCAGAAGGTCGGAGCAAGCTGCACTTCACAGCGGACAACAAATGTATCGTCCGAGTTCTTGATGCACTCAACGTTCTCACCGAAGCGGTCTATCACCACGTCCATGAGACTGTTCGCAAACTGTATCCTCAGCTCGCGCTTCTCGCCGCCGTACATCGAGTAAAGCGACTTGTAGCTGTCAAGCTCCTTCTTCTCCTCCTCGGAGAAAGCCGCGATCTTTGAATCGGTCATCTTCACGTCCGCCATGCGGTCAACACGGTAGCGGCAGACCTCGCCGTGGTTGTGGCACACGCAGGTGAGGTAGTAGTTGTCGTTCTCCCACACCAGCTCGTTCGGAGACACCAGATAAGCCTCTCCGCCGTGCTTGAGCTGACGCTTCTTCATCGTGTTGTAGGTGTAATACTTGAACGTTATCTTCTTCTTCCTTGCGATAGCGTTCTGTATCGTATTTATGCTGTAATATATCGTCTCGTTCACCGATTTGTTGCGCGAGCGCTGGGCAACGTGTATCTGCCTGCCGAGCTGGGCGGCGGTGTACTTGTTGGTTATCCGCTGAAGCTTCGATATCAGCTCGTTTGACTTCCGCGAGGTAAGGAACCTGCACGAAGCCACGGCGCTTGCGAGAATGAACAGCTCCTCGGCGGAGAAGTCCTCGCGGCTGGCGTAGTAATAAGCATTGGAATGCCCCTTCTTCACCGTCTCGATCGTTACGCCGCTGTCGTTGAGCGTTGCGATATCATCGTATATCGTCTTTCTCTCGGCCTTGATGCCTTCCTTTTCGAGCATATCTATAAGCTCGTTTCCCGTCAGCACATTGTCCTCATCGGTAAGAGTTTTAAAAATCTGTTCCATGCGAAGCAGTTTCTGCTTCTGTCTCGACGCACCTGCCATTACTGATCCTCCCCGCTGCGTTTCATGTCCGCGACCCTGATCTTTGAGCCGTCGGGTTCGACGATGGTCATGCTTTCAAGCTGCGCTCTGAGGTTGCCTGTTACCGCCTGTCTGTATTCGTTTCTCAGGGCAGTTCTCTCCTCCTGCTCCTGTGCGGTCAGCTCTCTCCGGCGCGAGATCCTTGTAAGCTCCGACAATCTGTCAAGCTTTTTTTTCTCCATAAATTTTTACCTCTTCGGGCTTTGCCCGTTATTTCGCAGGGCGGGATCTTTCCTCTTCCCCGCTTCCGACGGCGGCTACACAATACCGCTTTTGCATTTTGGACTGTTCTGCGGCTCCGTTTTTATATCTTTGATGTTGATGTTATCCATCTGTTTTTGAAGTCCACAAAAAAGCCCACAATGTGTCGGTGATATTTATTATAACACCTTTTTCCGCATTTTGCAACAAGTAAATTGCACAAACTGTCCATTAAAAATCCCACATTTTATACAAAAAACATTAATTTTGATCTGCCTCTTGACAATTCGGAGAAAATATGTTATTATTAATTACAGAGAGATAGAACAGATGTTCGAGAATATGCGGTCAACAAACTCCTCTTCCCCGTAGAGGAGTTTTATTCGGCAGGTATAATCGAACATACATTCTATAGCAGGAACATAACAACACGAAAGACATAAACGGAGGTATATAAAATGAAGGAGCTTATCAGGCAGTACGAGCATGACATAGAAACGATACGCGGGCGGATAGCTCAGCTGAAGGAGGACAGCCGCAGGCGGATGGACACGGACGAGCTCAACGAGCTGCGTTCGCGGACGGAGCTGCTCGAGACGGAGATGTACGAGATGATGTATTCGGCGGCGCTGATGCGCAGGATAACGGCACCCAAGCCGCCGAGCCCGAGCTATGCGGCGAGGCAGACAGCTGCGGCAGGTGATGCTGCTTGGTAAGGATAACCTACAGTGAGCTTGCCGAGGGAAAGTATCAGAGCTCGATAGTGGACAGCCGCCCGCTTTACGGCAGCTATGCAAAGCTGCTGCGGGAGGTGCTTTCGGACAATTTGACTAAAAAGCAAAAATACTATATAATATTATATTACAGGGACAATCTGACGGTACAGCAGATAGCGCAGCAGTGCGGAGTGAACAAATCGACGGTGTCGCGGACGCTCAAGCGCGCGAGGGAGCGGCTGGCTAAGGCGATAAAGTGCGAGCTCGTAAGGAGAGCAAACACAAAATGAAGCTGCTGCGGTTGTACGTTTCGGGTCAACAAATATAAGGAGCAGCGCTATGAGTGAAATGCCTATAACCGAATTTGTGAGAGCGTATAATGAGAGCGGCACGGTGCGTATGCATATGCCCGGGCACAAGGGCGTGCCGCTTATCGGCGCGGAGGCTATAGATATAACCGAGATCAAGGGGGCGGACTATCTGTTTGAGGCAGAGGGCATAATCCGTAAAAGCTACGGCAGGGTGAACGGGCTTTACGGGTCGGTGCGGTCGCTCTTCTCGACAGAGGGGTCATCTCTTTCGATCAAGGGTATGCTGGCCTGCGTAAGAGGTCATATCGGCGGAAATGCGCGGTTTGCGGCGGCAAGGAACTGCCACAGGGCATTCCTTAACGGCTGCATACTGCTCGGTATCGACCCCGTGTGGATATACCCCGAGAAGCCGTCGCGGTCGGTCTGCGCATCGGAGGTCACTGCGGAAGATGTAAGGCGGACGCTTGAGGGCGACCCGACGGTGGGGGCTGTGTATATCACCTCGCCCGACTATCTCGGCAACATGGCGGATATAAGCGGGATAGCGGCGGTCTGCCATGAGCACGGAGCGCTGCTGCTCGTTGACAATGCCCACGGAGCATATCTGAAATTCGCGGGCGAGGGGCTCCACCCGCTCGATCTGGGGGCGGATATCTGCTGCGATTCGGCGCACAAGACGCTGCCCGCGCTGACGGGGGCGAGCCTGCTGCACATCTCGAAGGGCGCACCCGCGCAGCTTGCAGAGACAGCGGCGGCGGAGATGTCGCTGTTCGCATCGACCAGCCCGAGCTATGTGATAATGCAGAGCATAGAGCGGTGTATGTACGAGCTGGAGAACGGCCTTGCGGAGCGGATAAGACTTTACTGCGGCGAGGTGAGCAGGCATAAGCGGCTGCTGGAGCTTGCGGGCTTTGAGCTTATCGGGAGCGAGCCGATGAAGCTCACCGTAGGTGCGGCGGGCAAGGGGTACACGGGCAGCGAGCTGGCGGAGTATCTGCGCAGCAGCCGTATCGAGCCCGAGTATGCCGACAGCGGCTGCGTGGTGCTGATGCCATCGCCGTATAACCGTCAGGGCGATCTGTATGCGGTGACGGCGGCGCTTGAAGCACTGCCCGAGCGCAGCCCGCTGTCGGGAGAGGAGCCGCCCCGTATAGTCCGCCCCGAAAAGGCGATGACACCGCGGGAGGCGTATTTCCGCCCTTATGAGCGGATAGATGTTGACAAAGCGGCGGGAAGGATCTGCTCCCGCACGGCGATGAGCTGCCAGCCTTCTATCCCCGTGATCGCGGGCGGAGAAATTTTTGACGAAAAAATCATAAAAATTCTGAAAAACTATGGCATTTTTAAAGCAGATGTGGTAAAATAAAAAATGTACAGATCTGTCCGATCAATAATCACGGGCTGTTGACTGACGAATATCAAGCGTTTGATGTCGGCCCGAAACGGGGGTTTCCATATGAAACTGGTATATGCTATAGTGAACGACGACGATACCTATGCGGTATCCAAGGGACTGCAGAAGCAGGGGATAAGGGCGACGAAGCTTGCCTCGACGGGCGGCTTTCTCTCGCGCGGGAACACGACGTTCATGATCTGCTGCACCGATGAGCAGGTCGATGCCGTGGTCGAGGTGTGCAAGAGCCATTCGCGCAAGCGCAGGCAGGTGGTCTCGGCAAGCACGATCGCGGAGGGGACCGTTAATCTGGGGCAGCCCGTTGAGGTGACCATAGGCGGTGCGACGATATTCGTGACCGACATCGAGCGGTTCGAGCAGGTATGACATGAAGCTGTATTCAAATGAAGAGAACAAGCGGCTGATCTCGCTGCTGACGACCAAGGGGCGGGAGCCGCATTCGGTCGTCATCACGGGCGAGCGCGGTTCGGGGCGGCGGACGCTGGCGAGATATCTTGCGGCGGCGCTCATGTGTGAGCAGCACAGGGGCGAGCCCTGCGGCAGCTGCAAGAGCTGCCGAATGCTCGAAAGCGGCAATCACCCCGACTTTATAACGGCGCAGGCGAACGAGAACGGCAACTACAGGCTGGACGATATCCGTGCGCTGGTGGCGGACTCGGTGATAAAGCCGAACGAGGGCGACTTCAAGGTGTATCTGATACCCGACTTTGACCGTTCGGTGAACACGGCGGCGGCGGTGCAGAACGTGCTGCTGAAATTCGTTGAGGAGCCGCCCGCGCACTGCGTTGTGATAATGACCTCGGTGACGAAGGAGATATTCCTGCCGACGATAATCTCGCGGGTGATCTGCCTCGGGACAGAGCGCTGCACGAAGCACGATGCCGAGAAGTGGCTCACGCTGCGGGGCGGCTTCGGGCAGGACGACATAATCAGGGCGGTGAGCTGCTGCGGCGGCAACTTCGGGCGGTGCCTTGAATTCCTTGAGGGAAAGGAGCTGCCTGCGGCATTTGAGTGTGCGAAGGCGGTCTGCCGCGGGATAGAGGCGAAGGACGAATATCTGATACTCAGGGCGCTGTTCATGTGCGACGGACAGAAGGCGGTGCTGCGGCAGGCGCTCGGTTTTCTGGCGGAGATATTGCGCGGGGCGTGCTTATGCTCTCTCGGCATAGCGGCGGAGGACTGCTGCTGGGAGAAGGGGGCGGCGCAGCTTGCGGGTATGCTCGGCAGTGCGCGTGCTCAGGCGCTTTTTGAGACAGTCACCGAATACCGCGGGCGGCTCGATGCGAACTGCAATCAGTCGCTTACGGTGAACAGCCTTGCGGGGGAGATCTTCGTCAGGCTGTAGCTGCTGAAATACGGGTAATCCATATACGGGAGGAAAGGTATGCTGAAGATAATAGGAGTGAGGTTCAAGTCGGTAGGGAAGATATACTACTTCGACCCTGCGGGACTGGATATAAAGATGGGCGACAGCGTTATCGTTGAGACGGCGCGGGGCATTGAATGCGGCGAGGTGGCGCTCGTTGACCGCGAGATCGACGAGACGAGGTTCACGAATCCGCTGAAAAAGGTCATCAGGGTCGCCACGCAGCAGGATTTTGCGCAGATAGAGCGCAACAAGAAAAAGGAAGCGGACGCATTTACGATCTGCGAGCAGAAGATAGCGGCGCACAAGCTGAAAATGAACCTGATAGAGGTAGAGTGTACATTTGACAACAGCAAGCTGCTGTTCTACTTCACCGCCGAGAACAGGGTGGATTTCCGCGAGCTGGTAAAGGATCTGGCATCGGTGTTCCGCACGAGGATAGAGCTGCGGCAGATAGGAGTGCGCGACGAGGCGAAGATGCTGGGCGGACTGGGCATATGCGGGCAGCAGTTCTGCTGTTCGAGGTTTCTGGGAGAGTTCCACCCCGTGTCGATAAAGATGGCTAAGGAGCAGTCGCTGTCGCTGAACCCGACAAAGATCTCGGGCACCTGCGGGAGACTGATGTGCTGTCTGAAATACGAGCAGGACAGCTATGAGGAGCTTTACAGGACTACCCCGAAGGCAGGCTCGATAGTCAAGACTGCGGAAGGCAGAGGCATCGTTGAGGACGCGAATCTGCTGACGGGCAAGCTGAGAGTGAAGATCGACAAGAGCGACAATGTCATCACCGTGAGCAAGGACGAGGTAGAGGTGCTGAGAGCGGGCTCTGACAGAATGAACCGCAATGAGATGAAGGCACTGAAAAACCTTGAGGACAACTGAGAGCGGTGTACGGCAGAGTGCAGTGAAAACAGAGAGGACTAATATTATGATACGATTCAAGAACGGCAGGGTAATGACCATGGACGGCGGGTGTGCCGTTGAGGAGAAGGAGGTCTGGGTCGAGGGCGACAGGATCGTCTTCGTGGGAGTGCCCGATGACGAGAAGCTCAAGGCTGCGAGGTTCGAGCGGGAGATAGACCTGGACGGCGACCTGCTGATGCCTGCATTCAAGAACGCGCACACCCACTCGGCGATGACCTTCCTGCGTTCCTATGCGGACGATCTGCCGCTTCAGGACTGGCTGTTCAAGCAGGTGTTCCCGATGGAGGCAAAGCTGACGGGCGAGGACGTTTACTGGTTTGCGAGGGTGGCGATACTTGAATACCTTACGAGCGGAGTATCCTCCTGCTTTGATATGTATTTCGAGCTGGACGACTATGTGAAGGCGAACACCGACAGCGGCTTCCGCACTGTGCTTTGCGGGGCTGTGAGCGGCGAGCGGGAGAATGCTGCCGTGCTGGAGGAGAGGTATCTGAAATACAACGGCAGGCACCCGCTGATCTCGATGCAGCTGGGCTTTCACGCGGAGTACACGGCGAGCCTCGGGCTGATGGAGGACATAGCGGCGCTGGCGGAGAAGTACAAGGCACCTGTTTCGATGCACAGCTCGGAGACTGCGCAGGAGGTACATGATTGCAGGGAGCGTTACGGCAGGACACCGACCAGGCTCTTTGATGACCTGGGGCTTTACAACTACGGCGGTGCGGCATTCCACTGTGTACACATGAGCAAAGAGGACGAGATGATCCTTGCGAAGCGGGGAGTATGGGCGGTGACGAACCCCTGCTCGAACGCGAAGCTGATAAGCGGCACTGCGCCTATAGCACAGATGGACAGCATGGGGATAAACCTTGCCATCGGGACTGACGGCCCCGCCTCGAACAACGCGCTGGATATGTTCAGGGAGATGTATCTGCTGTCGGTAGAGCAGAAGCTTCACGAGCTGGACGCGGGGGCTATGCAGCCCGAGAGGGTGCTTGAAATGGCGTGCTGCGGGTCGGCAAGGGCGATGGGGCTCGATGACTGCGACTGCATAGCTGTGGGCAAGCAGGCCGATCTTACGGTGATAGATCTGCAGAGGCCGAATATGCAGCCGATAAACAACATCGTGAAGAACATAGTCTACAGCGGCTCGAAGGAGAACGTGCGGCTGACTATGGTCGCGGGAAGGGTGCTTTACGAGCGCGGGCAATTCTTTGTGGGCGAGGACGTGAAGCGGATATACGCGCGGGCGAACGAGCTTTGCGAGGACATAAAGAGAAGATAAGGGTCGGGCTCGGAAAGAGCCGTCTGACGGATCGTGAAACGGAGGTAATCGAAGGTGTTTGAAGAAAGACTTGAATTGGTGACCGAATGGGACAAGACATTTCCCAGATCTGACAAGACAGATCACAGGAAGGTGACCTTCCGCAACAGATACGGCATTACGCTGGCTGCTGATATGTATACGCCGAAAAACGCAGAGGGCAGATCGGCTGCGATCGCAGTGTGCGGACCGTTCGGAGCTGTGAAGGAGCAGTGCTCGGGACTGTATGCGCAGACGCTCGCGGAAAGAGGCTTCGTGACAGTCGCCTTCGACCCTTCGTTTACGGGTGAGAGCGGCGGGCAGCCGAGGTATATGGCTTCTCCCGATATCAACACCGAGGACTTTATGGCGGCGGTGGATTTTCTTTCCATGCAGGATAATATCGACCCCGAGCGCATAGGCATTCTCGGTATCTGCGGCTGGGGCGGCATGGCGATAAACGCCGCGGCGCTCGACACACGCATAAAGGCGACCGTGGCTTCGACCATGTACGATATGGCGAGGGTGAATGCAAACGGATATTTTGACAGCGAAGACAGCGAGGAAAAGCGCTATGAGAAGAAGAAGGCTCTGAACGCACAGCGTATCAAGGATCTTGAAAGCGGGGAGTATGCGCTCGGAGGCGGAGTTATCGACCCGCTGCCCGAGGACGCGCCGTTCTTCGTGAAGGATTACCACTCCTATTACAAGACCGAGCGCGGATATCATCCGAGGTCGCTCAACTCCAACGGCGGGTGGAACGTTATCGGGTGTATGTCGTTTATGAATCAGCCGATCAACACCTACAGCAATGAGATCAGGAGCGCGGTGCTGATAATGCACGGAGAGAAGGCGCATTCATGCTATTTCGGGCGCGATGCTTTCGCGGCGATGACGAAGGACAGCAAGTATACCGACAACAAGGAGCTGCTTATCATTCCCGATGCAGTGCATACCGATCTTTATGACGGCGGCGGGAAGAATGCGATACCGTTCGATAAGCTGGAGGAGTTCTAC
>CAMOFU010000096.1 GCA_946613705.1 uncultured Clostridia bacterium | reverse complement strand
CTTAACTGTGAATGGCTGTTTATTTTCAGGTGAAGCACCCCTGCATCAGATCACGGTGTATGCCTTATACTCCTGATCTCCTGCGTTGAATACCAGCTCTATCGTTCCGCTGTCGAAGGTCATCAGCTTGTTCATCTGTTCAAGGAATTCCTCACGGCTGAGTCCGCTCGGGATCCCGTAATCGGCAAATTCATCGTCCTCCTGATAGTGCCTGTACAGATCCTCTTCCATTTTGCTGCTGTCCATTTTCATTACGGCGGCGGTGTAGTTGTGAAGGGTGAAAGTGCTCTCTGTGCCTGCTCTGAGCGACTGTTCCTCGTCGGTGTAGAAGGGAAGTGAGATCGACCCGTTGTCGGCAATGCAGTCTCTGAGCTTGCAGTCGAACGGCGGCGTTACCGTTACCTTTATATCATCGCCGTTCAGCTCGGCACCGACCTTGAAGCTGCCTGTCTGTGTCGGGTCGGTCAGCTTGATGCCGCACTCGATGCTGTCATTGAGCACGAGCGTGTAATCTCCCGCCTTGTCGGGGAGCTGCGCCGCGATAAAGCTGTAATCACCCATATCGTCGGTCTTGCTGATGCTGAGCGGGAAGCTTGCACTGCCGTCCCGCAGCTCGGCCTTGTATACCTCGGTGGTGATCACTCCGCGGCTGTTTACCGTAAAGTCTCCGCTGTGCGCTCCCGCAACAATGCTCTTGCTCTTGGCAGATGCATTCTGCACCGCTGTACCCGCACACCAGAAGCGTCCGTATCCTGTTATCTGTCCGCTTTTTTGTACAATTCTGTACTGCGTGTTCACACGTTCGCCGAGCGCCGAGATGTCAAAGGTCACCTCTGCACATTCCCTCGGCTGTATCGTTACCGAGCTGCCGCTGAGCCCGCTTGCGACCTCTTTCCATTCCTCACGGTCGAGCATCTCTATCGAATAGGTATCATCGGTCGTGAGCGGGACATAGGTGTTGTTCCAGATGAAGCAGGTAACCTTATCCTCGTCCTCACCGTAGAGCTTCTTGTCATCGGGCAGGTAGAAGCGGTCGGAATACATATTCAGCTGCGGCAGATCGATCTCGCTGCCGCTTTCGTTGGTCGGGTAGTATCGGTCGCCGTTATTCTTCCAGCCGATGTATTTGCATTCATCGGTCTTTTGCAGGCGGGGAGAGGGGTCTGTGCAGCCTGCGATATAGATGCCGCCCGAGAAGGCTCTGCCCGAAAGGTTGAATATCCTGCCGTCGGTCTGAACGCTTTCGAGAACGTAATAGGTGCCGTTCTCGTCCGCATCGTAGCGGCAGCAGAAATCGGGGTTGGCATCGCCGTCGTAGTTGTCAAAGGTCAGCTTGAAATCCTTGGGCAGCGTGTCGGGCATATGTCCCGTGCCGTTGTCCGTAAAATACAGGCCTGTGGAATAGGTCGCTTTACCGTTGATGTATGCCCGTTGGTCCCAGATCGCGGTGTAGCTGTCTTCCTGCTCGCTGTCGGCGCTGTTAGCATATATGTCTATGTTTATCGGTGTGCCGTCCTCGGTCTGTGTCAGGTTGCGTGATACCGTCAGTCTGCCGTAGGGCACGAAGCTGTCGCTTATCGCCTTTTCGAGATCGGTGCGGCGGGCAAAGTCAAAGAAGGTTCGGTATTCGCTGCTGTTTATGCCGTTGAGCCCGTTCTGCATAGCGGCGCTTTCGTCCCTCGTGCCGAAATTGATGAGCTTGCACTGACCGTTCTCCCAGCGGAAGCGCCCGCAGATATACTGTCCCGACCAGAATGTGCCCGCCTCTGTGTAGCGTCCCTCCTGGTAGTATTTGTCATAGAAGGTGTTGCTGCCGCTGTGCTCGGCAGTGAAGCAGATCTCGACCACAAATTCCTTGACTCCGTTCACGATGCCGCACGAAAGGTAATTGCATTTCTGTTGGCTGCTCTCCTCTTCGGTCACGGTTATCTCAAAGCCCTTGTTGCGGTAGTAGTCGTCTGTGTCCTCGCTTTGCAGGGAGGTGAGCCAGCCCTCGCAGCATTTTACAGCCGCGTTCACATAATCCTCCTCGGTCACAGGCTCGTCAACAGCCACCGAATACCATTCGCGCGCGGTGTTGCTGCTGTTATTCTCGGAGATGAGCAGGCTCATCACAAGCTCGTTGAGCTCGGGGCTGTCCTCGTAGGCTTTCTTTTCGTCCATCAGTATCCAGCCCTTGTTGGACGGATAGCGTGTGAGAGTGACCCTGTTGTAGTCGGGAGCAATGTAGTTCATCTTCCAGTCCTCATTGCTGAGCAGCACGGTATAGTCGGTGAGGTCTACTTCCTTCAGCTGACCTATAAGCTCGCTTATCCTGCCGCTCTGATCCTTGCCGATATCCGCACTATTCTCTCCAAGCCACGCGCTTCCCGAAAATACCGCCTCAGCCACGGGCTTGTTGTCGCTTTCCCTGCTGTCGCTGTCTCGGTCGTCACTCTCCCTGCTGTCTTTCTCATCATTGCTTTCAACGCTCCGCTCAACAGTGCTTGAATCCTCGCTGCGGAAGTCGCCGCCCTCATGCAGCTTGCTCAGTCCCACGGGTATGCCGACGGCAAGCACAGCCGCCGCACCGACTGCCGCAGCCTTCGCCGCAAAGCCCATGCCCGCGACCTTTGCAGCTCCGCCCGATGCTGCCGCACCCGCCGAAGCAGTCTGCTTGATCGTCAGCTCTGCGGTGCTGTTGAGCACTGCCCCGAGAGGCACCGCCGCAAACACTGCACCCTTGCCCACAAGCTTCTCTATCTTTGTGCGGATAGTCTGTCTGGCTCGGAACAGCCGCTGCTTGGCAGCGTTCTCGTTGATGTTCATAGCCTTGGCGACCTCTTCAAGGCTCATCTCCTCGTAGTAGTAGAGTATCACGGCAGACCGTGCCTCGGGCGAGAGACTGTCGATCATATCCCGCAGCTGTGTCCTTAGCTGCTCGTTGACGGCATAATCGTCGGGCAGCATCACGGGAGCATTGAGATCGTCCTGTGCGCCGTCCTCCAGCGGCAGCGCCCTGCTGCTCGCTTTAAGCTGATCCATGCACTTGTTGTATGCGATCGAATACAGCCAGCTGCCCACTGCCTCCTCATCGCGCAGGGTGGACAGCTTTTCAAGTGCTGTGATGAACGTTTCGGATACGATATCCTCCGCTGCCTCCTTGCTGCCCGTGTATTTCTTAGCGAAGAAATACAGCCTGTCACGGTAAGTGCCGTAGAGCTTCTCAAATGCGTCCCTGTCGTTTCTGACTGCCGCTGCGGTGCTTACGGTCTCTTTATTCATCATCTTCATCTTCCTTTCCGCAGACCGATGATATACGGTCATATATGCGCTGTGCCTGCTGCTCGTCGGGCTTTTCTTCCTCTGCCATTTCCTGCAGCAGCTGCCTCAGCAGTTCGTCAAGATCAACCATATCATCAGTCCCTTCGCTGTTTCTGTAGCTTAGACTGAAAAACAGCGTTTCGGTTACGGTAAAAACAAAAATTCGGCAGTATGCACAAATCCGATCACTCGATATTGTGCAGCTCGTCACCGCTGCTTTCGCATTTTCCGCAATCGGAGCAGCCGTTGCAGATCGGACGCATACCGCAGCCGAGGCATCTTTCACGGAAAAACGGCTTGTAGAGCAGCTCCTTCGGTATCGGTACACCGAAGCGGTCGGTCAGCCTGAACTCGGGCTTTCGTCCCTCAAAGCTCATGCCCGACCTGAATGCCTGCCTGCTTTGCAGACCGCTGCCCTCTATCTTGTAGAGCCGACCGTCCTTGATGAAGCGCCTGCCCGTGCCGCAGAAAACGAATCTGACGTTATTGTCAACACATTCCTGCCGCAGCAGCTTTACCCACTCAAAATCGAGCGGGCGGGCACCGTCGTAGTTCTCGCCGTCGCAGAGCACCTGCTCTATCTGACCTGATTTGAGATACTTTCCGATGCTCACCCGCCCGATGAACGGCGCACACATAACTCCCTTGTGCTTGAACGGCAGTCCGAGAAGGATCGGTATCCGCTCGTCGGCACGGCGCTGGTTTTCGGCGGTAACATTCATGAAGATGTTCTCCCAGCCGCTGCCCCAGTCTGCGGGCAGATGCTCCGCAGCGCGTTCGGGACGCTTGGTAAGCAGAAAGAATATCACATCGCTCCGCTCCCGCATGATGTCCCATGCCTCGTCCCGCCACTCGTCAGCCTCCTCAAGAAAGAAGTCCGAGGTCATGCATACCCGCAGCATCTCGCCGCTCTTTATCTTATATGCGCCGCTGCGGTCCTTTTGCAGCGGGTAGCCGAAGCCCGCCTTGGTGCGGTAGATGCAGCTCCCGTCCGCGCCTCTCAGCGAGTCGAGAAAATACATATAGCAGTGGTCGCACCCCTCGCTTTTGCGCACGCAGCCGTGCCACGGATTCCATATATCGTGCATATATCCTCCGATCTATTGCTCTTTCTTCTTCCCTGCGGTCCTTTTATCACAGCCCGCCGTGCAGCCCTCACAGCCGCACCCGCAGCCGCCGCTCCGCCGCCGCCTGATGACCGTCCTCAGTGCGAATGCCGCCGCAGCCGCGAGCAATACTATTATAATGATATCTCCGATATTCATTTACGCTGCCCCCAATGCCATACCTATAAGCCTTACTATCAGCGCCATCACCCATGCGATGCCGCACTGCCAGAGCACTGTCGCCAGCGCCCACTTGCCGCCCATTTCACGCTTTACCGATGCGATAGCAGCCACGCAGGGAGTATACAGCAGCGAGAACACGAGCAGTGACATAGCCCCGAGCACCGAAACAGATGCGGTAACGTCCCCGGGGTAGAGCACGTTGAGCACCGAGACTACGTTCTCCTTTGCCATAAAGCCCGTGATGAGAGCAGTCGTTATCCTCCACTCTCCCAACCCGAGCGGTATGAGGATCGGCGCTATGCCCCCTGCGATTATCGCAAGCATACTGTCCTGAGAATTGGACACCATATTGAATGAGAAATCAAAGCTCTTCAACAGCCACACCGCCATAGATGCGATGAGTATGACGGAAAATGCGCGGGTAAGAAAGTCCTTCGCCTTGTCCCACAGCAGCCTCAGCACATTCTTCGCCGCAGGCAGACGGTAGTTTGGCAGCTCCATTACGAACGGCACAGGCTCGCCCTTGAAAAGCGTGCCCTTGTACAAAAATGCCGCGAAGATACCCGTCAGTATCCCGAGCAGATAAAGCCCGATCATGATGAGCGCCTTTTTCTCGGGGAAGAACGCATTAACAAAAAATGCATAGATAGGCAGCTTTGCCGTGCAGCTCATGAACGGTGTCAGAAGTATCGTCATCTTGCGGTCGCGGTCACTCGGAAGCGTGCGTGTCGCCATTACTGCGGGCACTGTGCAGCCGAAGCCGATGAGCATAGGCACGATGCTCCGCCCCGAGAGCCCGAGCCGTCTCAGCAGCTTATCCATAAAGAACGCAACGCGCGCGATATACCCGCTGTCCTCCAGCAGCGAAAGAAAGAAGAACAGCGTTACGATTATCGGCAAAAAGCTCAGCACGCTGCCAACGCCCGCAAATATCCCGTCGATTATCAGGCTGTGCAGCACCTCGTGTATCTCCGCCCTTGAAAGCGCCTCATCGACCGTGCTCGTAAGCGCCTCAACACCCGTTTCGAGCAGGCTTTGCAGCCCCGCACCGATAACGTTGAAGGTCAGGAAGAACACCGCTGCCATTATCAGTATGAACATCGGTATAGCTGTGAACCGCCCCGTCAGCACTCTGTCGATCTTTCCGCTGCGGATATGCTCACGGCTCTCACGCGGCTTCACGACCGTTTCGCGGCAGACGGAGATTATGTATTTATACCGCATATCCGCGATGGCAGCCGCACGGTCAAGCCCGCGCTCACGTTCCATTTGCAGCGCGATATGCTCGATCGTTTCGACCTCATTTCCTTCGAGCCCCAGCTTTTTCAGCACAAGCTCGTCGTTTTCGGCAGCCTTGCTCGCCGCGAACCTGAGCGGCAGTCCCGCCTCCTCGGCATGATCCTCGATCAGATGCGCGATCGCGTGCAGGCAGCGGTGAACTGCGCCGCCGTCCTTGTCCTTCCCGCAGAAGTCCTGCCGCACGGGGCGCTCCTGATAGTGGGCAACGTGTACTGCGTGCTCGATCAACTCCTCAATGCCCTCGTTCTTGGCCGCCGAGATCGGTACCACGGGCACGCCGAGCATCAGCTCCATAGCATTGATATCCACGCTCCCGCCGTTGGAGTTGAACTCGTCCATCATATTCAGCGCTATCACCATCGGTATGTTCATCTCGAGCAGCTGCATGGTAAGGTAAAGGTTGCGGTCGATATTCGTCACATCGACGATGTTGATGATCGCGTGCGGCTTCTCGTCCAGCACAAAGCTGCGGGAGACTATCTCCTCGCTTGAATACGGCGACATCGAATATATCCCGGGAAGGTCGGTAACGATCGTGTTTTTTCTGCCCTTGATCGGGCCGTCCTTTCGGTCAACAGTCACCCCGGGAAAATTGCCGACGTGACGGTTCGCACCTGTAAGGCGGTTGAAAAGTGTCGTCTTTCCGCTGTTCTGATTGCCGACAAGCGCAAATCTCAGCACCGTATCGTCGGGCAGCGGGTCGCCGTCGTCTTTGGCATGAAAGATGCCGCTCTCGCCAAGTCCGGGGTGAGCGACGGGTTTGTTCTTTTTGCTGCGTTTCGGCTCAGTTCTTGCCTCGTCTATCGGTTCGGCTTCTATTTTTCGTGCGTCCTCACGCCGCAGCGTCAGCTCATAGCCGTGCAGCCGCAGCTCCATCGGGTCACCGAGAGGGGCAAGCTTCACGAGTGTCACCTCTGTACCCTGTATCATACCCATATCAAGAAAATGCTGCCGCAGAGCGCCTTCGCCGCCAACAGCAGTTATTCTCGCAGAATGTCCGATCTCAAGCTCTTCGAGCGTCATATGTTTTTACCTCTTTACAATTTTTAGTCCCTGCTGCCTCGGTACAGGCATTCAGGCAGTCAGCTGTGCTGTTAGGCTGCCTGTACTTTCGGTTAGCATTGCCTAATAAGCATTATATCACAGCCGATCGGTTTTGTAAAGTCTGTTTGGAGCTTTTTGAACATTTGGACACAATTGTGACACACACCCGATTTTGGACAAAAAAATAGCAGGACAAACGGTGCCCTGCGAAAGCAAATGAAAAAAACTATGTGTAGAACAAAAGAAAGGAGACAACAAAACGGATGTTGATCTAACAAATAATTGTTATCACTAACATCATTTATAATTATAATGGTTTATCACAGAATTGTCAAGAAGTGAAAAGCGATTTTTTGAAGTCACGAAACTTTTTCGTCGCAATGTACAAATATCAATTGACCTTTATATACAAATTGTCCCATTTGTCTTGCTGTATATCGGCGCAGATATGAGAGCCTTTAGTTTGCCAAACGAAAATAGGACGAAAATCACATAATATGTACGGGCAAAAAGTGCCCGCTTCCGGCAAAATGAAACGGAAGCCGACTCTGCGTCGGCTGCCGCTGCCCTGCATCCGTGAAGAGGCCGTACTGTTGCTCTTCGTTCTCTGCCCGACATTCGCCGCCGCGCACGGCTGTCCGCTGCAAACCCGTGGTCCACGGTCATTCCGCACAGACCGAAGCTCTCGGTCTGCGGTCAGCTCCCTTTCATTTTGCCGGAAAAGTGTTTGACTTTGTCAGCTTGCCTCGACCATTTCGTTTTCCTTGAAGAAAAGCGAGATGCACCAGATCGCCGAAACAGCCACCAGCACATACACCAGCCTGCTGAGTACGGCTGTCTGGCCGCCGAAGATGAACGAAACAAGGTCGAACTCAAACAGCCCTACCAGTCCCCAGTTGACACCGCCGACAATAAGCAGGAACAATGCTATCTTATCGAGCATAACATCTTCTCCTTTCGATTCATGCATATTAAAGCCGCCGCTCACAACGGCCTTACGAGCATATTATACCCGAAGCGGAGAATAATATTCACAGAAGAAAAAACAGAGCTGCTTTTCAGATTCGTTATAATGCTTGATGAAGCAACAATATTTTATAAAATAAGAGTGCAGAAAAAAGCATTGCAAAGCACAAAGCTGTGATCTCAGGCATCGCTTGAAAATCAAAACCGATGAAAACGCATGGCAGGGGAGAGAAGGCGCTTTTTGAAAGAGTCAAAATGCAGCAGAAAAAAAGAGCGGATGGAAGATGGGAAAATGGATTTATGAATAATTTGTAAAAAACCCATACCTGCACTTGACGAACAGGAGCAGTTATGATATAATATTAAAGTCGAATGCGGCAGTGCTGGAATAGGCAGACAGGCACGTTTGAGGGGCGTGTGTCTTCGACGTACGGGTTCAAGTCCCGTTTGCCGCACCA
>CAMOFU010000095.1 GCA_946613705.1 uncultured Clostridia bacterium | reverse complement strand
GATTTTCGTCCTTTTGCACAGATTCGGCAGCTTGTATCAGTGCATCTTTACCAACTGTCGAGGTCATAGCAATGATGTATTCGCCGTTGTCCCAATATAGCTCGCACCAATCATCAAACTCCCGTATCAGCGCGGAATGACCGCCGATGTCCGTGCGGCTGAACTTCATCAGCTCCGATCTGTTTGTGAGAATGAAATCTGTCCTTGTGTACTGGGTGAAGAATATCTCCTCATAGCCGTTATTGTAATTACGATACAGAGTATGCTCCGTGAGGCTGCTGCGGGCAAGTGTGAATCCCTGCGGCAGATAGGCGGGAGCATAGCAGCTTTCGATCACAGTGGGAGAGCCCTCGGAGCGGTTGGAAAATACCGTGACCCGTCCGCCGCTTTCAAAGAACACAAAGTCATCAGCAAAGCGGTCTATAGCGAAAACTGCACCGTGGAACGAGAGTATGAGCCCCGCTCCGATGATGACGAGCAGACAGGCCGCCCTCCGCATCGCCGTACTGATAAGCGGATAAATAACTCTGCGGCGTCGTTTGATGAGCCGGTTCATCTTCTTCTCAAAGCCGACGGAGAAGCTCTGTTCCTGCGGGAGCTGCATATATTCCCGGGAGTATTCGTCTGTCAGCGCCGAGAGAACAGCCTCGGCAAATCGCTGTTCAGTCATCATCATCACCCTCCTCCAGAAGCTTTTTCAGTGCCGCCTTTGCCCGTGAGACACGGGTGTAGAGCGCCCCCTTTGAGATCCCGAGCTGCCTTGCACTTTCCTCCGCAGAGCAGCCGAACAGGCAGTAGATGTAAAGCACATCTCTGTGCTCCTTCGGCAGACGTTTCAGCGCATCGGCAAGGCGGCCGCTGTCTTCCTGCTCAAAGGGGAGCTCGGCAGGTCCCGTATCGGAGCGGTCAAGATGTTCACAATCCCGCCTGTTCCTGCGGTAGATGTCGAGCGAAGCGTTCCTGCATATAATAACGAGATATGCCTCCTGTTTCTTACGGTCAAGCGATGAAATTATTGAGAAGCTCCGGGCAGTGCGAAAAAAGGTCTCGGACAATGCGTCCTCCGCATCCTCACGGCTGCCGAGTATTGACAGCGCCAGCGAATAGAGCCGCCCTCGGCATTTAAGATAAAGCTCTTCAAATCTGTCCCTGTCTTCCTGTTCGTCAAGCATGGCAAGGTATATCGGCAGCATTTCATCACTTCCGTTCGGTTGAGATATCGTCAGGCTATATTTTAGCACAACCAAATGAAAAATGCAAGCATTTGGACATTTGGGCATTCGACATTCGGACTGTCCGAAAAGCATGACGGCAAAAAGGTGCCTTATCATCTGACAAGGCACCTGTGATCTTTGTTAAATGCAGCAGCTCAGAACGATCAATACAAAGCTGTAAACTGCGCTGTCACGATTCGGAAAAGCGTATCATATTGCGGTTGTAGCCTGTTGTAACAAGATAGGCTTTTTCATTATGCGATTCCATGATCCCGTTAAGGATAAAGCCGCTCAGACCTTTTACCTGCATATTGGGGTCTGTTACATCGAACAATTCACCTGCATCACGTTCTATAAGCAGTACCGAATCCTCTTCAAAGAAAAGAGACAGTTCAAACAGCAGCGGCTTTTTCGACTTCTTGTTCTTTTCAAGTATGGTAAGCCCGATCTCCTCCACGAACAGCGAAGCGTGGGTAACAGTCCTTGAAGAAAAGCCGCGCGTTGTCAGACTATCCCCGACACGCTCCGACAAGGCGGCGGCAGTGTCGGGGGTGAGTATATCGTCCATGACCTCTATATCCGAATCAATATCCTTCAGCAGGAACGGGAAGCTTTCTCTGCCGAACCTGAGATACACAAAGCCGTATGCACAGATAAGCGTCAGAAGCGGCGCCACTGCAAAGCCTGCCCACATTCCGTTTATTCCGAAAAGCAGCGAGCCGAGTATGGGGAAAGCGATATAGAGCAGTCCGTTTTGAAGTATTGCAAAGCACGTTGCCATGCGAATGCGGTCGATCAGCATATAGTAGGAGGTCGTAAGCGATACCACACTGCAAAGCGTAAAACCCAGCGAGACTATCCTGATCGCCGACATGGACGAGCTCAGCGCTGCACCCTCCGTGATGCCGAACAGCCCGCAGAATTGTCTGGCAAAGATACACAGCAGAACGGTAGCTATCACGCCCTCAAGCACCGCCGCTTTATAACCTGCCTTCATAACTCTCTTGATGAGCACATGGTTCTTCTCACCGAAATATGTTCCGATGAGCGGCTGCATCGCCATTCCCACACCGTCAAGCACCACGCTGAACTCTATAAGGCTCACGACCGCTGCAAGCGTGACGAGCCCCGATGAGCCGTAATTCGCCGATACAAAGCCTATCATCACATAGTCCATAAGCGCCCAGCAAAGGTATACAGACGAATCCACGATGCTGTAGCGCGAGGTCAGCAGGAAGTCCCTGAAGGACAGATGCCATACAAAATGCAGGGTGCTGCATTTGCGGAAGTAATGCCAGATGCAGGTGAGTATGCCAAGACTGTTGCCAACTATCGAACCGAGTATGATGCCCGACATTCCCATGAATTTTGCAAGTATTATCGAGCACAGTATGTTTCCGCCTATCTGGAAGCCGTAGCAGATATTGTTGCACAGCTCATCACCGTCGCTGTAGACCATCTGCTCAAGGTAGAAAATAACTATCGTCAGGAACGCATTGATCGGGGTGAGCCGATAATACTTTATCGCCTCATCGTAGATCTCTCCCGTGATGCCGTTAAGGCTGAAATAAGCGTCCTGTATCAGAAATATGGTCAGTGCGGAAATAAGACCGATAGAGATGCTGATTATGAGTCCCTGACCGTATATCTCGTCAGCGCGTTTCTTTCTCATAGCCCCGATCTCCCGAGTGAAAACTATGCCCACACCTGTTGAAACAAGGTCTCCGAAAAATGTAACTATGCCCGTTACGGGTGTGATGGCATTTATCGCAGCTACTCCTGTCTGCCCGATAAAGTGTCCCGCAATAATGCTGTCACAAAGGAGCATGATGTACATAACAGCTTTTGTAAATGTTCCCGAAATAAACATTGAGCTGAATTTCCGTTCACAGAATCCTTTCATTTTTTTCCCTCCATTACTGCTGTTTTTGTAATAATACAGCGATCGAATGCAAGCACACTGAATATGCAGTGCTTACACAATAAGTATAGCATAAATATCACTGAAACGTCAAGTGTTGTTTGACAGAAATACTATTTCGGCAGCTTCTCGGATAACATGGCATTGTATGACGAAACGACTATGAGCCCGCTGAGATCAAAGAATGTTGAATGTTGTGCTTAATGGCAGCTCTATCTCCGCACTTGATGATATTCAACAAAAATTATTGACATTTTGCTCGCTGAATGGTATAATATTATTAATAACGGTGCCTGTCTGCCGCTGTGCGTTTTGGCAGCGCCGAAGCACCGATCGGAGCGGCTTTGGTGAAATCGGGCCGCGATCAGTATGCTGACCGTATAAAGCATTGAAAGGCAGGAGGTACCCACCATGTCACTCATCACCGATCTCAGCAAATCACGCTACTGCAAGGGCTTTCAGTGCCCGAAAATGCTCTGGCTCGATCACTTCAAGCCCGAGGAGGCAGAGAACGTCCTCTCAGAGACCGTTATGGAAAACGGCAACCTTGTGGGCGACCTTGCAAGAAGCTATTTCGGGGAATACTCCCTTGTGGACTTCTCCTATGATAAATCAGAGATGACCGCTAAAACGCAGAAGTTCATCGACGCCGGGGCAGAGAACATTGCCGAGGCCGCCTTTATGACCGACGGTCTTTACTGTGCTGTGGATATCCTCCATAAGAACGGCGACGGCTGGGACATCGTTGAGGTGAAAAGCTCCACCCACCTGACCGATATCTACATCGAGGATATGTCGTTCCAGTATTATGTCCTGAAAAACTGCGGCATCAATGTGAAGCGTGTTTTCAATATGCACCTGAACGCTTTTTATGTTAAGAGCGGAGAGCTTGACCTGAAAGGTCTGTTTAAGATGGAGGATTGCACCGAGCAGGCGGCTGCAAACTATGATCGTGTTGCGGAAACTATCGGTGCGATCAGGGATTACATTTCTGTCGAAGCCGAGCCCGAGCGTGACATCGACACCTACTGCGAAAAGCCTTATGAGTGTGCATACAAAAAATACTGCGGCAGACATCTGCCCGAGCATTCTGTGTTTGACCTTGCGGGAATGCAGGCTAAGACGAAGTACAAGCACTATCATAACGGGATAGTTTCTTATGAAGACCTGCTTGCAAATGCCAAGCAGATAAAGCTCAGCGCAAAGCATCGCAGGCAGATGGAAGCTATCCTGAACAATGCGCCCGACGAGGTGGATAAACCTAAGATAAACGAGTTTCTCGGCACGCTGACTTATCCTCTGTATCACCTTGACTTTGAGACCTATCAGCAGCCCGTCCCCGAGTTTGACGGCATCAGCCCCTATCAGCAGATACCTTTCCAGTATTCGCTGCACATTGAGCATGAGGACGGAACTCTTGAACACAGGGAGTTCTTAGCCAAGGAAGGCACCGACCCGCGGCGAGCCCTTGCAGAACAGCTTGTAAATGATATCCCGAAGGGAGTCTGTTCGCTGGCGTTTAATATGAGCTTTGAGAAAACGGTCATAAAGCGGCTTGCCGAGACCTTCCCCGACCTCGCTGATGCACTTATGGATATCCACGGCAATATGCACGATCTGATGATACCATTCAAGGAGCAGAGCTATTACAGTGCAGCCATGCAGGGCTCGTATTCGATAAAGTATGTCCTGCCTGCTCTTTATCCCGACGATCCCGAGCTTGACTATCACAATCTTGAAGGAGTACACAACGGCAGTGAGGCATCGGCTGCATTTGCGGAGATGACCTCTCACACTCCCGAGGAGATCGCAGAGATAAGAGCAAACCTTCTGAAATACTGCGGACTTGATACCTATGCAATGGTCAAGGTGTTGAGAAAGCTGAAAGAGGCTGTAAGATAAGGAGAGACCATGGATCACGAACGAATAATCCACATACTCAACTACCTGACCCGTGCCACCGATGACAAGCATGGGGTGACTATCCGTGAGATACAGGACCACCTTGCAAATTATTTCGGTATGGACAGTGTTTCCGTTCTGACGATACGGCGTGATATCGAGCGCCTTGAAACTATGGGCTATGATATCCGAAAGACCAACGGAGCGCATAATACCGCATACTACACCCTCAAAGGCAGTGGCTTTACCGTGGGTGAGCTCCGCTTTCTTGTGGACTCTGTCTCGATAAACAAGTTCCTGTCCTCCAGGCAGAAGCAGGAGCTGATAAAAAAATTCAAGAGTATGTGCTCGGACTCGGAGATCAGAAATCTGATAAGCCGCATAGAGATCAATGATATCGGCAGAATCCAGCGCGATCTGCTGGGCAATCTTGATACGATCCACAGGCTCATCGCAGAGCACCGCAAGATCAATTTCAGCTACGGCAAATTCAACACCGACAAACAAGTCAAGTATTATGATAAGTACAGGAATATGCTGCCCGTCAAGGTCATGTATAAAAACGAGAGGTTCTATCTGCGCTGCTTCAACGAGGAGACGGAGCAGTTCCGCACATACCGCGTTGACCGAATAAAAAACATTCTGGGCGGAGAGGTCAGCAAGGCTAAACCTCCGCAGGAGGAAAAGGTTCGGGGCTTTGTTGCCGATGTGTTTTCTATAGAACGCTTTGAGATCGTTACCTTCAAGATCAAGCGCTATCTGCTGGACGAGATGCTTGAACAGCTTGGAGACACCGTCAGCTCCCGTGATGATTTTGACAGCAAAGACTATGCAGTCGTACGGGCGAACTGCGGGATAAACAAGCAGTTTTATCTATGGGTGATGCACTACGGCGACGGCATTGAGATCACTGCTCCAAAGGATATAAGGCAGGGATTTGCAGAGGAAGTGAAAAAGGTTTCCGAAATGTATTCAGATGTATAACTTCCGAACATCTGATATGATATACTGTTATCGGTGAAGGAGATGAGCGGTATGTGGGAAATACTCGGACTGATCGCATTGTTTATAGTGATCTATCTGCTTTGCAGCGCAGGCTGGGACATACTGTTTGACATCTTCTTCGGGAAAAAGAAATAACTCTTTGACATAAAGACACCTCCTTTAAAAGGCTCCGCACGGCTGAGATACGGCTGTGCGGAGTTCTCTTTTCAGCAAAACATTTTAGCGGTATATATATTGAACAACTGCTGCGGTATAATGGTATCAGCAAAAGAGGAACGGTCTCGTTCGGTACTATCAGTTGTTCGGGAGGTGAACGTGTTTTGTTCTGGATAATTATTATTGCACTGGCGCTGATCTTTGGTATATTTGACTGTTCAAAAAAATCTTAATGAAATGAAGCTGCATCGGTTTCAAACGCAGCTGCTCAATATCCTACGCGACCTGTATGCTATACTTAACACATACCAATACGAAAGGAGTATTTGCTATGGCATACAACGATGATCAGCAGTTTGATCTCACCAAGCCGTTAGACCCAACCAAGCGCACTATCATGGCCCGCAATCTTGAAATGATCGAAAATGAGCGTAAGCGGATGAACGGCGACAGGGAGCGCCGTGAGCAGGAAGAGCTTATCAAAAAGCAGGAGGAGTCGCAGCGCAGACTGCTTCGGGAGCGAGAGGAATCGGAGCGCAGGCTCGCACAGGCTCAGGAGTACCGCGAGAGTGAAAGGCAAAGACGCGAGGAGGAGCACGCCCGGGAGATGCTGAAATTTGAGCGTAGGAGCGCAGAGATCAGAGCCCGTGAGGAGGAGGATAGCTATCAGCGCAAGCTGGACTATCAGCAGGAGAAAAAGCGCAAAGAAATGGCAGTCAGCTACACCGAATACGACCGCAATAACGAGTACTATTATTACTACGACGAGCGCGGCGATTACCTCGACACTAAGCAGGCACGTCTCCGCTGGCAGCAGCTGCACGCTCCTTCATATCTTGAATACGACCCGAAGGACGATTTCTGGCAGTTCTTTCTTGACGGCTCCGACAAGGTGATACCGCGCAAGACGGCATTCGATCTCTGGCAGCCCGACCACTGCCCCGACTACCGTTCCTATTCCGAGGGCGCGGTCTGGACGGCCTACCGCTGCGGCGACAGCCTGATCTCTGCCAAGGAAGCCCGCGAGCGCTGGCTGAAAGAGTGCGCCGACAGCGACGGGGTAAAGGAGTATCTTATAAATGAAAAGGTGCAGCAGATCATCTCTGCCGCCGACAATGGTGTTATCGCTCCGCCGAAGCTGGAGGAAAGCAAGACTAATGCTCTTGCTCAGGAGGCATTCGCACAGAAGAACGCAGCTGAAAAATACGTAAGCCCGCTGACTGCGCTTTCCGCACTTGCTGCTCTCATATTACTGCTGCTTACTATCATCGGCTTGATATATTCCGACATCAAGCGCAGAACACCAGATTCATTCTGGGCTCAGCGCAGTACGTGGTTGTTCTTCGGCTCGCTGACTGCATTAAGCTTTCTGATATTCTGGGCAAGTGAAAAAACCGATGAGCAAAAGAAAGAAGCCCTGAAAAAGCAATACTCCGACAAGCGCGACAACCTTTGGAGAATGGGGTCTGCATATAACATGATAAGAAACAGCTTTAATTCCGGAAGAGCATTCGACGACGATGACCTCAGCGAGATACTCGACGATGAGCTGTACGAAGAATTTGACGATGATGACGAGGACGATGAGGAATACGAGTCATTCAAAAAAGAGATCGCGTCCATCGGCAAAAAAACGTACTTTGAGCAAAAAAGCTTTCTTGACGATACCACAAAAAAGCTGCCGCTGGACTATATCGAGGACATAGCTCTTGACTATTACGAAGTAACGGCGGTATTCCGCAGAGAGCTGCTGCTGAAGCCCTACAATAAAAAGCTGCTGACGCTGTTTCAGACATTTGAAAATAAAAAAGTGAAGCTCAACGATAAAAGCATCGCCGAGCACACACTGACACTGACATGGCTTTCCCATGCATCTGCAAGGGAACTTGCGGATATGCTGACGGAAGCAGGTGCTGTCACAAAGATCGGCAAAAGGGAGAAGGAGCTGTTCAGAAAGGCCGAGCTGTGAACGATACAAAATACAGAATACAGAACAGAGAAAGGGGCGGCAGCATGGGCTGGCACAGGAGCCAAAAGAGGAAACATAGATTGAAAAAGCTGTGTTCCCTGACAGGGCGCGGAGTAACGGGCGGAGCATATTATGACACAGGAAAACGCAGGGCAGTGAGATACTATATCAGTGACTATCCCCGCGCAGGATATCTCCGCAGGCAGGCTAACCGTGCGGTGCGCCGAGCCCGTGACGTTCCCGACGGCGGCAGGTACAAGAGGGTCTATGAGTATTGGTGGAA
>CAMOFU010000094.1 GCA_946613705.1 uncultured Clostridia bacterium | reverse complement strand
TTAACAAAACATACCGCCGCAGCTCGGGGCAAGCCGAACTGCGGCGGTATCAAATTTACTATTCAATTATCCTGAAAACATATTCACTGTTTTTGGTTATGAGCCAAAGCTGATCGCCCGCATCGGTAAGGCTTCCCAAACCTGTCGTGAAAAACCTTCCCTCGCCGACTATCTCGAGCTCATCGGGGGTATCGTCAGCGGGCATGAGCTTATAGCCGCCGTAGTATTCCATTCGGATAAAGCACTTTCCGGGAGCCTTGGTAGTGCTCTCATACACCGAAAGCACGCCCTCAGCGCCGATATATCGCTCCCGCCACTCCCAGCGGCCTGCGGTCTTTTCATCACTGCGCACAGCACTCTCCAGCACTGCCCGCTCATATTGCCTGACAAGCCTCGGCATACGCTTCCTCCTAAATACTCACGGATAACGGTTTACTTGAACTTCTCTTTTATCTTGTCAAAGAAGGTCTGGCGCTTCTGATAGTTCTTCTCGGACAGTGAGTCCTCAAAGGCTTTGAGCTTCTGCTTCTGTTCCTTTGTAAGATTCTTGGGTATCTCAACGGTTATCTTCATATAGTGATCTCCGCGGTCGGAACGATAGAGCTTCTTGATGCCCTTGCCGCGCAGCCTTACCACCGTGCCTACCTGAACGCCCTCGGGGACGGTATACTTCACCTTGCCGTCTACAGTCGGCACGATGATCTCGGCACCGAGTGCTGCCTGCGTATAAGTAAGCGGCACCTCTGTCCACACATCATAGCCGTCACGCTCAAAGATAGCATCGGGGCGTACATCCACTCTGATATGCAGATCGCCGTACTGTCCGCCGTTGGTGCCTGCATTTCCGCCGCCCTGAACGCGGAGCGTCTGACCGTCATCAATGCCCGCAGGGATATCCACTTCCTTCTCTGCCGACTTCATCACAGCGCCTCTGCCCGAACAGGTGCGGCAGGGACTATCAACGATCTTGCCCTTTCCGCCGCAGCGTGTGCAGACGCTCTGCTGCGAGATGTTTCCGAACGGTGTTCTCTGTGTCACACGGCGGGTACCCGTACCGTTACAGTCGGGGCAGGTCTTGGGCTGAGTGCCCGCAGAAGCGCCCGAGCCTTTGCAGTCGGGACAAGTCTCGCTGCGTTTGACGCGCACCTTTTTCTTGACACCGTTGCACGCCTCCATAAAGTCGATGGACACAGATGTCTCGATATCCGAACCGCGTCTCGGTGCATTGGGGTTGGAATATCTGCTGCCGCCAAAGCCCATTCCGCCGAAGAACGACTCAAAGATATCACCCATATCGGAAAATCCGCCGAAGCCGCCCATTCCGCCGCCGCCGCCCGCACCGTAGCTCGGGTCAAATGCAGCGTGACCGAACTGGTCGTACTTCGCCCTCTTGTCCTTATCCGAAAGCACCTCATATGCCTCGTTTATCTCCTTGAACTTCGCCTCGGCTTCTTTATCGTCGGGGTGCAGGTCGGGGTGATACTGTCTTGCAAGCTTTCGGAACGCCTTCTTGATATCGTCATCGGAAGCGCCCTTCTGTACCCCCAGCACCTCATAGTAATCTCTTTTGTCTGCCATAAGCATTCTCCTTTTCCAATGCACGCTCGGATACCGCTGCCATGCATTGTATAATAAATCCCACTAAACCGCAGAGCATTTCTGCCCTGCGGTCGTAGGACTGTATTGATCTGTCTTTATCTGTCTTGCTCAGTTCACATCTGTATAATCGGCATCTATAACATCGTCGCCGCCGTTCGGCTGTCCGCCCTGAGCTGCGCCGCCGTTCATGCCGCCCATGTTGTTCGGGTCAAAGCCCTGAGCGCCGCCCGCAGCCTGCTGTGCCTGTGCAGCCTCCTGATAGATACGTGTCGCAACAGGCTGGAATGCTGCCTCGAGCTCCTTGTTCTTCGCCTTGATCGCCTCGATATCGGTGCCCTTGAGCGCTTCCTTCAAAGCGTCGATCTTAGCCTGAACGCTGCTCTTCTCGTCGGCAGTTACCTTGTCGCCGAACTCGCCGAGTGCTTTCTCGACCTGGAAGCACATCTGGTCTGCCTTGTTTCTCTCATCGACCTCTGCCTTTTTCTTGGCATCCTCAGCAGCGAAGGCCTCTGCCTCCTTGACTGCCTTATCAATATCTTCCTTGGACATATTGGTGGAGGAGGTGATGGTGATATTCTGCTCCTTGCCCGTGCCGAGATCCTTTGCCGAAACATGAACGATACCGTTTGCATCTATATCGAAGGTAACCTCGATCTGGGGGATACCTCTCGGAGCGGGAGCGATACCGTCAAGACGGAACATACCGAGCTGCTTGTTATCCTTGGCGAACTCTCTCTCGCCCTGTAAAACGTTGATATCAACAGCGGTCTGATTATCTGCATAGGTGGAGAACACCTGAGTCTTCTTGGTCGGGATAGTTGTATTTCTCTCGATCATCTTGGTAGCGATGCCGCCCGCAGTCTCGATCGAAAGAGAAAGCGGAGTAACATCGAGCAGAAGCAGACCTTCCTTAACGTCGCCGCCGAGAACGCCGCCCTGATATGCAGCACCGAGAGCTACGCACTCATCGGGGTTTATGCCCTTGAACGGCTCCTTGCCGATGAACTTCTTTACAGCCTCCTGAACAGCGGGGATCCTCGAAGAACCGCCGACCATGAGCACCTTTTGCAGATCGCTCGAAGAAAGCCCCGAATCGGAGAGTGCCTGTCTTACAGGACCCATAGTCATCTCTACGAGGTCTGCTGTCATCTCATTGAACTTAGCCTGAGTAAGTGTCATCTCAAGGTGCTTGGGGCCTGTTGCATCGGCAGTGATGAACGGCAGGGAAATAGTCGAGGAGGGAGTGCTCGAAAGCTCGATCTTAGCCTTCTCGGCAGCCTCCTTGAGTCTCTGCATAGCCATCTTGTCAGCCGAGAGATCAACGCCCTCAGAGGCCTTGAATTCTCTTACCATCCAGTCGATGATCCTCTGGTCGAAGTCATCTCCGCCGAGACGGTTGTTGCCTGCGGTCGCAAGCACCTCTGTAACACCGTCGCCCATTTCGATGATAGACACATCGAAGGTACCGCCGCCGAGGTCATAAACCATTACCTTCTGATCCTCTTCCTTGTCGATGCCGTAGGAAAGAGCAGCAGCGGTCGGCTCATTTATTATACGTCTTACATTCAGTCCTGCGATCTGTCCCGCGTCCTTGGTCGCCTGACGCTGGGCATCGGTAAAGTAAGCAGGAACGGTGATAACAGCCTCAGTGACTGTCTCGCCGAGATAGCTCTCGGCATCTGCCTTCAGCTTCTGGAGTATCATAGCGCTGATCTCCTGCGGAGTATAGCTCTTGCCGCCCATCTGCGCCTTATAATCCGAGCCCATATGTCTCTTGATGGAAATAACGGTATTATCGAAATTCGTTACAGCCTGTCTCTTTGCGACCTGACCCACCAGTCTGTCGCCGTTCTTGGAAACGCCGACTACCGACGGAGTGGTCCTTGCGCCCTCACTGTTGGGGATAACGACGGCCTCGCCGCCCTCCATAACTGCTACACAGCTGTTTGTCGTACCAAGATCGATACCAATAATTTTGCTCATAAGTCATACTTCCTTTCAAAGTGTTGTTTTATCATTGATCGTGTCTGCCCTGCCGCCTGCGCGGCTCTGTCATGATATACTACGGATTTGCAACTACCACCATAGCGTACCTTATGACCTTGTCTCCTATCTTATAGCCCTTCTGGAAGGTCTGCGCTACGATGTTCTCGCCAAGCTCGGGGTCATCTATCTGCGATACCGCATTCGCCTCGTTCGGATCGAAGGGCTTGCCTGTGGGATCTATTATCTCCACTCCAAGCTTGTTCAGCATATCGCCGAACTGCTTGAAGATCATCTCTACTCCCTGCTTGTAGGCTGTGTCCTCCGTCTCTGCGGCAAGCGCCCGCTCGAAGTTATCGAACAGCGGCAGTATCTCGCCGATCGTATCGCCCCTTACCGATGCCGAAAGCTCAAGCCGTTCCTTGGCACTGCGCTTTCTGAAATTATCATACTCTGCCATCAGCCGCAGGTACTTGTCATTGGCGGCTTCAAGCTCTGCTTTGAGCTTCTCCTCTTCAGAGGGCTCAGCTTCATCTGCTTTCTTTTGTTCTGCCTCCTCTGTTTCCTCCGCGGAAGTATCTTCTGTCTCCTCCGCGTTCTCGTCAGCCTCAAAAGTTTCCTCTTTCAGCTTCTCTTCCATTTCCTCAGCCAACGGTATCGCCTCACTTTCTGTCTTTATTCTTCGTCCTTGTCCTCAGCGTCCTGCTCGGAATCGGTGTCCTGCTCGGAATCGGTCAGCAGCTCGGTTATCCGCTTCGAGAAATACTCAAGATACGGAATGAACCTCGCATAATCGAGCCGCATGGGACCCAGCAGCCCCAGTGTCCCGATCTGCCTGCCGTCCTTTGAAAAGGGCGCTGCGATCAGCGAGGAATTGCTTATCACAAATCCGTCGCTTTCGGGAGAGAACAGCACCTGCAATCCCGAGAAGTTCTCGTTGATGAACTGCATCATCTCCCGTTTATTATCAAGGAAGCTTATTATCTCATGCTGGTCAAAGTCCTTGCAGGCAAGAAGGTTCTTAGCGCCCGCCACCGAGACCTCCTGAGACGAAAACTCCTTTGAAAGCTCCAGAAGCTCCGACATCAGCGGAGCAAGCGAGATCATATATGCACCCATCGCCGCCGTCAGGTCGTCGAACATTTTGTCCGAAAGCTCCCCGACCGAGACTCCCTGCAGGTTCTCCTGCAAAAAGCTGTCAAAGAACTCAAGCTGCTCATGTGTCAGGTCAAATTCGAGCCTGCACACCTTATTTTTAATAGTGCCGTTCGAGGTTATCATCAGGATAACATACATTCTCTTGCCCGTCGGTATTACCTCGACCTTCGAGATCATCGAGAACTTCGGTGCCTGATTAGCCACCACCGATGCGCATTTCGTGATCTCCGCCAGTGCAGCGGATGCGGAATTCACAAGCTCCTCCTCGGTCACTGCCGATGCGGGGATCATTGCGTCCAGCCTTGCCTTTTCCTCATCGGAGAGCGGGTCTGTCTGCATCAGGCTGTCAACATAGAGCCTGAACCCGGTATAGGTCGGCACCCTGCCCGCCGAGGTGTGCGGCTGTTCGAGATAGCCCTGCTTTTCAAGCTCTGCCATCTCGTTGCGTATCGTCGCGGAGGAAGCCTTGACGTGGCTCATTATCGCCTTTGAACCGACAGGCTCGCCTGTAGTAATATACTCATCTACGACCGCTGTCAGGATCTTCAGCTTTCTGCTGTCCATAAGCCACACTCCTTTCCTGCGCGGTTAGCACTTGAAGTTTTTGAGTGTTAGCACTCACACTCCCCGAGTGCTAAATATATTGTATACCTTTTTTTCCGATTTGTCAAGACCCTTTTCAAAATATTTTTTCCGTTTTTTTGCAGATCATCAACAGCCGTACCGTTCACCGTGTATCGGAGATGCGGTTTTGTGCGAAAAAATCCGTAAAACTATTGCAATATACAAAAAAACGTGTTACAATATAATTATCTACGATCATTTTGCATATACACATATGATTTTTATAGATAATTGATATAAACAAAAAGGAATGTTGATATATGTCTACTATCTTTATGAATCTGATAGGATTCGACATGATTATTTTTCTGGTCGCCGCGGCTAACGGAGTCATTTACCACTTCACAAGGAGATCGGCGGACGAGCTGTACCGCAAAATGCACGTTACCGTTTTTGTACCGGGAAGCAAGCGCTCTGAGCAGGAGGCACGCGAGGAGCTCGTTCAGCTGCGTGAGAGCGATGTGGTCGAAATGCGCAATAAAATGGGCAGGCTGTATTCAGTGTTTGTAAATTTAACGGGAATATTCCCTCTGCTGGGTATTCTCGGCACTGTCACCTCCCTGCTCGCACTGGTCAATGATATGTCGGACGTTCAGGGCAACTTCTACGGAGCGCTGACCTCTACATTCTGGGGGATAGTGTTCTCGATAATCTTCAAGATCATGGACGGAGTTATCAGCTCAAAGATCGAGGATAACGAAAAGAACGTAGCTCTCTACCTCGAAAGAAATTTCGCAAGGGAAAACGACGTCCCCGACGGTCGCAGGTAAGGGGGCAGGCAGGTTGAGCAGGAACAAGGGCATAATCATCGAGCTGACCTCACTGTTGGACGTTATCCTGATAATGCTTTTCTGGGTGATGATGGTATCCTCCGATAAGGCTGACAAGGCGGAGCAGCAGGCCGAGCAGAAGGTGCAGGCAGCCAATGCCGCGGCACAGGTCACAGCAGACAAGGCCAAGGAGGACGCAGAGAAGTATATCAACGAGCGTCTTGCCGAGCAGAGAGAGGAGATAGACAAGCTCGACGAGTATGTGAAGACGATAGAAGGCTTTGAGGACGGCGAGATGCTCTCGATAAGCATTACCTATGTCAACGACAGCGAGGTGCTCTCGTTCACGAGATCGGGCAGGCAGCTGTCCTCGGTAACGCTGACGAGCTATTCCAATATAGAAGAGGAGATACGCCGTGTGCTCGACACCCTTCCCAGCAAGGACGGGATAATACTGGCAGCATTCATCTACGACGGCAACACCGCCCTTTACCGCGATGTTCAGGGCGTTCGCAATGCGCTTGAAAATCTCAGGAAGGACTACAGCGGCATCTATTTCGCCTACATAAACACGAGCGGACAAAGCTGAGAGGAGCATTTGCAGACGCTGCGCAGACCGATCGATCGGCACTTGATAAGTAATCATTTTCCGAAAGGAGTAATATAATATGAGTGACAAAAACTATATCCACCCCGCACAGAAGCGTCAGGAGGAGCATGAGAAGCGCAAGGAGAAGAAGAAAAAGAAGAGAGGGCTGCTGTGGTTCCTGCTGATCCTGCTGCTGATCGCGGCTCTGATAGGCGGCATCGGTTTCGGTCAGGGCTGGTTCGACGGCAAGGGCAAGAGCGAGGAGGACACCTCGGGCAGCGAGGATCCTGCCGTTGAGAGGACTATCCCCGAGGAGTCGCAGGACGATTCGTCGGAATCCCCGAAGACACCCGTGGCACTTAAAATATCGGGCAGCACCTATATCTACAATGATTCTGTCCGCACGCTCGAACAGCTGAAAAGCGACTTCTCCGTGCTTGACAAGAGCGCTGTTATCATTGAGATAACCGACGATAATGCAGTGGCGAACGCTGTTCAGAGCCTGCATGATCTGCTGGGCGAGCTGGGTATCGCTTACAGCGATATCCCCGCAGTTACGACCGCACCCGAGAGCAGCTCGTCTGCCGAGACTACCACCACACAGGCAGAGACTACCCCGCTGGTGTGATCCTTCACCCGAAGACCTTATCTGCGGGAGCACCGCAGATGCCGCACAGAAATGGAGAGTAGACCTATATGAATCTTACGGCAAAGCTCGGAACGGCAGCGCTCGCATTGACTGCGGCGGGCTATGTGTTCGTGCAGAACCGCTGGCTTACCACCAATGAATACGATGTTACCGTTCCCGATCTGCCGCCTGCTTTTGATGGCAAACGGATACTGCATCTTTCCGACCTGCACAAAAAACGCTACGGCGACGGCTTCAACAATCTTATCAATTCGTGCAGCTTTTTAGAGCCCGATTATGTTTTCTTCACGGGAGATCTGTTCAGCCGCGACGAGACTAATCTTGACCCCAAGATACTGCTGATGCAGCGGCTGATGAAGCTTGCGCCCGTCTACTATGTTCTCGGCAATCACGAGACAGATGCACCAAACCGTGCCCACGCGCTGTGTGAAAAGCTCAGGCGCGAGGGTGTACACATCATGAACGACCGCACCGAGCGCATAGAGATCGGTGATGAGCATATTAACATCACGGGGGTCGTGCTGCCCTCGGGTCACTACCGCAATCGGAATATGGGCTTTTCGGGGCGAATAAGGATAACCCCCGAGCTGCTGCGCGAACGTATCGGTGAGCCCGAAAAGGGCGGCTGCAACATTCTGCTGGCTCACGACCCGCTGCCCTTCGATGCATACAACGAGTGGGGAGCATCTGTCACGTTTTCGGGACATATCCACGGCGGCGTGATACGTCTGCCGATGATCGGCGGGCTTCTCTCTCCCGAAAGATGCTTCTTTCCGAAGTACAGCAAGGGTGTGTATCTCGACGGAGATCACCGCCTTGTGGTATCTGCGGGACTGGGCAAATTCAGGCTGAACAACCCCTCTCAGATCATACTGGTAACGCTAAAAAGGTGCTGATTTTTGTGCAAGCCGCTGTAATATTGCTCTGCACACGATCAAGCTCGCCGTCAATATGCACAAATCACAAAAAATGCA
The DNA here is from genome assembly GCA_946613705.1 of uncultured Clostridia bacterium. Classification (GTDB taxonomy): domain Bacteria; phylum Bacillota; class Clostridia; order Oscillospirales; family Ruminococcaceae; genus FB2012. Next base: position 125 of record CAMOFU010000094.1, on the reverse strand, counting down.
GAAAAACCTCTTGACAAACGGGAGAAAATAGCGTATAATATTTTATGTTGTGAAACACAAGACACAACATAAACGGGAGCTTAGCTCAGCTGGGAGAGCGTCTGCCTTACAAGCAGAGGGTCATA
>CAMOFU010000093.1 GCA_946613705.1 uncultured Clostridia bacterium | reverse complement strand
ACGCGTCAGTTTGTGGCACTGAAGACCATCGGTTCGAATCCGATTACCCACCCCACTTTTTAGACTGCATCCCCTTTCGGGTGCAGTTTTTTTGTTGTCAATTAAGCTCAAATATAACACTTTAGACATCATTTGTTATTATCACGTTCATCATAGTCTGTTATTATATCATAGTAAATTGGTGGGATTAATTCGGAAGGGAAGTTGAACAATGTCTAATTTGCTTGAATGTAACGAGCTGTATGTATCAGCCGAGGATAAAGAGCTCCTGCATGGGGTATCGCTGAGTATCGGCAGCGGGGAGGTCCATGTGCTTATGGGGCCGAACGGCGCGGGCAAATCAACACTGGGCAGCACAGTGATGGGCAGCCCCGAATACTCGGTCACAGGGGGCAGGATCATTTTTGACGGCGAGGATATCACCGATGAGCCTGCCGACAAGCGCGCGTGTCGGGGAATATTCATATCGTTCCAGAACCCTGTTGAGATACCCGGGATAAGCCTTTCCGATTTTATGCGCAGCGCTATGGAGCAGATAACGGGCGAGCGGATAAAACTGTTTGATTTCAGAAAGCGCCTGTTTGCGGCAATGGACGTGCTGCAAATGGATCGTTCCTATGCCGAGCGTGATCTCAATGTAGGCTTTTCGGGCGGAGAAAAGAAGAAGGCGGAGATATTGCAGCTGCTTCTGCTGCGCCCCAAGCTTGCGATACTTGACGAGACTGATTCGGGTCTTGATGTAGATGCGGTCAAGACCGTGTCAAAGGGCATAGACGAGTATCTGTCAGGCTGCGGCGGATCTCTGCTTATAATCACGCATAACACGAAAATACTTGAAGCCGTAAACGTCGATAGGGTGCATATCATTGCCGACGGCCGCATCGCTGCCGAGGGCGATGCTTCGCTGATAGATGAGATCAACCGCGGCGGATTTGAAAAGTACACGGGGTGAGCAGCCGATGAAAGAGAAAACACAGGTCGCAGATGTTGACCGCTCGCTGTATGATTTCCGTTATAAGGAGGACGAGCGGGACAGGCTGAACAGCGGTATCACTCCCGAGATAATCCGAGAGATCTCAAAGGAAAAGAACGACCCCGACTGGATGCTCGAATTCCGACTGAGATCGCTGGATATATTCAACAGGACGGAGATGCCCGTGTGGGGACCTTCGATCGAGGGACTGAATGTTGACAATATCGTAGCCTATATCCGTCCCAAGTCCCGCATGAACAGCGATTGGGACAATGTTCCCGACGATATCAAGAATACGTTTGAGCGCCTCGGTATCCCGCAGGCGGAGCGCGAGTCGCTGGCAGGAGTGGGTGCGCAGTACGATTCCGAGCTGGTGTATCACAATGTCCGCAAGGAGGTTGCTGAGTCGGGCGTGGTATATACCGATCTTGAAAGCGCCATGCACGACGAAAGGTATGCCGAGCTTATCCGCAGCCATTTTATGAAGCTCGTTCCGCCGACGGATCACAAATTCGCGGCGCTTCACGGTGCAGTATGGTCGGGGGGCTCGTTTGTTTATGTTCCCGAGGGTGTAAGGCTCGAAATACCGCTGCAATCCTATTTCAGACTGAACGCCCGCGGAGCAGGGCAGTTTGAACACACACTGATAATAGTAGAGGATAATGCCTATCTGCATTTTATCGAGGGCTGCTCTGCGCCCAAATACTACGAGGCGGGTCTGCACGCGGGCTGTGTGGAGCTGTTCGTCGGTAAGAACTCAACACTTCGTTATTCCACGATCGAGAACTGGTCGAAGAATATGTATAATCTCAATACCAAACGTGCGATCGTCGGCGAGGGCAGCAAGGTCGAGTGGGTATCGGGCAGCTTCGGCTCTCACGTTTCCTACCTGTATCCGATGAGTATTTTAAACGGCAGGGGAGCGCGGGCAGAGTTCACGGGGATAACCTTCGCGGGTGAGGGTCAGAACCTTGATACAGGCGCAAAGATAGTCCATAATGCGCCCGATACTTCATCGTATATCAATACCAAGTCGATATCCAAAAGCGGCGGTATAAGCACGTTCAGAAGCTCTGTGACGATCAATGAGAATGCGGTCGGCAGCAAGTCGGCTGTGAGCTGTGAGTCGCTGATGCTCGATAACATTTCGCGCTCGGATACTATCCCCGTTATGGATATTCGCACAGACAAAGCCGATGTCGGTCACGAAGCGCGTATAGGCAGGATAAGCGATGAAGCGGTGTTCTACCTTATGTCGCGCGGACTGGACGAGCAGGCAGCCAAGGCTATGATAGTCAGCGGCTTTGCGGATAATGTTTCTAAGGAGCTCCCGCTTGAATATGCGGTCGAGATGAACAATCTCATCAAGCTTGAAATGATCGGAAGTATAGGTTAGGAGGCGGCATATGCAGACAATAACAGTAAACAGGCTGCCCGTGCCTACCTTCGGTCATGCGGGCGTGAATCATAAAGAGGTCACGCTCCCCGAGCTTGCGGCAGCTTCTCCCGTTGCCGCCGTTCCCTCGGGAGTTGCGGCGGCAGGCAGCGAGGGACGTTTGGAGATATCGGGAGATTCTGCCGATTATGCAAGGATAGATCAGACAGTGAGCAGCCCCGCAGTTTCAGAATTCAGTCTAACTGTACCGAAAAACGGACAGCTCAATACAGCGGTGTATTACGGCGGCTGCGGAGGAAAAACAGCAGTCACGGTAACAGTACCCGATCACGGACGTGTAAAGCTCATTGAGGTGTTTGACTGCGAGGAGGGGCAGACCGTCAGCTCGGTCAATGCCGAGCTCGGAGACGGCGCATCCTTTGAGCTGATAGCTGTATACATCGGCAGCGGCAGCACAGCAAGCGAGGTAAAGGTCAGCCTTAACGGGCGAGGTGCGGTATTCAGCTCTGCTATCGGTTACAGCCTTGATAACAGCAGTACACTCGACCTTGCGCTTACGGCAGATCACTTCGGTAAAAAAAGCCTTTCCGATATCAGCGTAAGGGGAGTGCTTGACGGCAGCAGCCGCAAGACGTTCTGCGGGACGATAGATTTCAAGCACGGAAGTGCGGGTGCAAAGGGCGCAGAGAGCGAGGATGTGCTTCTGCTCGATGAAAGGGCAAGAAACAAGACCGTTCCGCTTATCCTCTGTGCCGAAGAGGACGTTGAGGGTTCTCACGGTGCATCGGTCGGCAGGCTCGATGATGAGCAGGTGTTTTATATGCAGTCCCGCGGCTTCTCGTATGAGCGTGTCTACAAGCTGATGGCCGAGGCTAAGCTTATGCAGGTGATAGGCAGGATAGACGATGAACAGACCTATCGGAGGGTACTTAAACGTATCGGGAGAAATGAAGATGAATGAACGCGATGTTAGAGCGGATTTTCCTCTGCTCGAAAGATACAGAGAGCTTGCCTATCTCGATAATGCAGCTACTACGCAGAAGCCGCAGTGTGTGCTCGATGCCGTAAATGAATACTATCTCGGCGAAAACTCCAATCCGATGCGCGGTCTGTACGATCTGAGTGTAAAGGCAACGCAGGCATACGAGAATGCCCGTGAGTCGGTCAGGGATCTTATAGGTGCGGCAAGCTGCAGGGAGATCATTTTCACGCGCAATGCCACCGAGAGCCTTAACCTTGCGGCAAGCTGTCTCGGCAGGGCGATCGTGAATGAGGGCGACGAGATACTCATTACTGTCTCGGAGCATCACAGCGATCTGATCCCGTGGCAGACAGCTGCGAGGGAACGCGGTGCAAAGCTGAAATACCTCGAATGCACGGCAGAGGGTGAGTATACCGTCGGTGCTTTGAAGGCTGCCCTTTCTCCGAGGACAAAGATATTTGCATTCGCAGCCGTATCGAATGTGTTCGGCAGAGCTAACCCTGTCGCTGAGTTTGCCGAGGTCTGTCACAGCAACGGTACCATAGTGGTCTGCGACGGCGCTCAGAGCGTGCCGCATATGAAGACCGATGTCGGCGCTTTGGGTGTTGACTTTCTTGCGTTCTCGGGTCATAAGATGTATGCACCAATGGGTATAGGCGTGCTTTACGGCAGGGAGGAGCTGCTTGAACAGCTGCCGCCGTTCCTTACAGGCGGTGAGATGATAGAGTATGTGACCCGCGATGCTGCGACGTTTGCCGAGCTGCCCCACAGGTTCGAGGCGGGCACTGTGAATGCAGGCGGAGCAGTCGGGCTCGATGCTGCAATAAAGTATATCCGATCTGTCGGCATAGAGAATATCGAGAAGCGCGAACGTGAGCTCACGCGCTATGCATTTGACAGGATAAGCGGTATCCCCCATGTGAGTATCATCGGCTCCCCCGACCCCGACGATCATCACGGGATAATCACCTTTACGGTCGAGGGTGTACACCCGCACGATATCGCAGCTCTGATGGACAGGGACAATATCGCTGTCCGCGCAGGGCACCACTGTGCGCAGCCGCTGCATCAGTTCCTCGGTGTAGCATCTACTGCGCGTATGAGTCTGGCTTTTTACAATACCGAGGCCGAGATCGACCGCTTTGCCGAGTCGCTGTCGGGTCTGAGAAGGAGGATGGGCTATGGAGAATGATCTGTACGGTGAGGTGCTTCTCGATCATAATATGCACCCCGTCCATAAGCACGCTCTGCCGACGGCGACCTGTTCGCATCAGGGCATAAACCCCAGCTGCGGCGATGACATCGTGCTCAGTCTCGAGATAGACGGCGGCAGGATAATCAACGGTTCGTATGTCGGCTCGGGGTGTGCGATCTCACAGGCATCGGCGGATATAATGCTCGAGCTGATAATCGGCAGGACCGTAGATGAAGCACTGCATCTGAAAGCGCTTTTCACAGCTATGATCGATGGCAGCATAACCGACTCCGAGCTTGAAGAGCTGGACGAGGCTATGGCGCTGCAAAATGTTTCGCATATGCCCGCAAGGGTAAAATGCGCAATGCTCGGCTGGAAGACACTCGGCTTCCTGCTGAATGAAAAATGATATTATATATTTTTTACCTTCTATTTTTAAAAGTCCCGCAGATAGGATATCATTCCGATCTGCGGGACTTTTTTTCAATTATTCGTCAGTGTGAATCTTCTTGCAAGCTCTCCGCCCCGCTGTGTGAATCTGTATCCGTACATCTTCCTGACCGTCTCTGCATAGCTCTGACCTTCTGCAAGCTTGCGTTTCTGCTTTTCGATAATACCTATCCTCTCGCTGTCTGCTCCGAGAGAGCTGAAAAGCTTCAGCATATCATCAAGCACCTCCTCAGCCTCCCGCTTTATAGCTTCATCGGCATCATAGAGGGCAGCGCGTTTCATCTTTTCAATGTAATGCTCACCTGCCTCTGCATCTGCGGGCGCTGCATTCTCGGAGAGGATATACAGCATCAGCAGCTGTGCAAAGTGAATGTCGTCTTCAAAGATACCGTAGGGTGCGAGCGGGTCAAGATCGTACATTCGCAGCTCGATATGGTCTATACCGCCCGAGAGCAGTGCTTCGAGAGTGTTCTCTCCGCGCGGCTTCAGCCTTACGGGATAGTACAGTTCCGAAGCCGAGACAAGTCTGCCGCTGTTGACGTATCCCTGTATGCTGCTGCAATAAGCGTACAGCGACGAGTGATCGAGCACGGGCGTAAAATCATTCCAGTAGCCGACCTCACTGCACCGCGGCGATGCGTATTTATCCGCATCGGGCAGGAAGGACGGCTCTGCGGCGGAGCTTGCCGCAGTCAGCAGCGTTATCAGAAAGCTGTACCTCACCAGTCCGTCAGACAGTTTGAGATATATCTCGTCGCCGCTCAGTCCTGTCAGCGCTTTCAGCTCGTCGAGCAGCTCTGCCGTGAATGAGAAGTTGAGATGTATCCCCGAAAACAGCATCTTTTTCTTTCCGTATTTCCGCGCGAGATATTGCCTGTAGATCTGCTTCTCTTTGAGATGACCGTCAAATTGCGCTATCGGTATATCGTCCTCGCTTCCAAAGTACGGAGGATTTGAAAACGGCCAGAGGTATTCGTTCTGCTCTGAAAGCTTGGTGCAGGCGCAGCCGTGCAGCTCGGCAAGCAGCTCTATCGCCCTGCGCGGACTGTCTGCAACAGGTGTTATTATTTCAAGCTGGTTCTCGCAGAAGTCCCTCGAAAGCTGTTCGTCATCTCCGAACGGGTGAGGTGTCTGTGCAAGTCTGAGGTCATCTGTCACTCTCAGTGTTTCCCGCTCTATACCGAACCGCCCCGAGAAGAGCAGCCGCTTATCTATGCTTTTCAGATCTGCCATAAACATCACCTCACAGTCTTTGCATATTCTTCGATATAGTATTCGACCGTTTTCCCTGCCGCGATGCCGTCCGCCATATCTCTTCCTGCGCTGGATATCCTTTCGGCGCGGTCATACAGCGGGCGAATGAACCTTTCCTCTCCGTATCCGCGCGACAGCAGTCCTTTTTCGCTGAGCGCAACAAGCTTTATCAGCAGCTCCGAAAGCTCCTGCCTGTCTATGAAGTCGGGCAGCTCTCTTCTGTCGAGCATCGTTCTCAGCTCGGATGCAGAGTAGCCCTTGTGATAGATCGTGTGGTCATCGGCAAGCAGCTTCTCCAGCTCGTCAAGCTCTGTCAGCAGTCCCAGATGAAATGCCGACGGCGCCATTATCTCACTCACGGGCTGTTCACATACGCTGCGGAATTCGATAGTTCCGCGGTAGGTCACATCTTCAAATTTGAACGACCGCAGATACCCTATATCGGCAAGCTCGGGTTCAAATTCTATCTCCCTGTATTCTCCGTTTTCTATATCAAAATATTCTCCCTGTACAGACTCGGCCGCAAAATAGCTTCTCAGCGGCATCGGCGGGAAATTGATGTATTTTCCGTCCCGCTCGGTACAGTAGATGCTCATGGACTTGATGTATTCGGCAATATCCTCAGAGCCCGAGAGCTCCACCTCATACATATCAACATTGTGCGGATTCAGTCCGTGCAGACTGTCCCTCCAGAAATGATCTCTCCCGCAAAGCACACAGTTGTCCTTGCCCCAGAGCGAGTTCGAGAACAGCAGTGCCTTCAGCGGTTCCAGCTTTGTAAAGGTGTTTATTGCCCTTGCAAGGTCGCTCTCCGCTATATCTATCTGCACCTGCGAGGCACAGGAAAACAGTCCGAAGTCGGGGCGCGAATGGAATTTCATCAGCTCTGAATACTTTGGATATGACGACAGATGGTGGAACAGCATCCTGTATCTGCCGTTCGGTATAGGCTCGCGCCTGTTGATGTCGTAATACGGGTTTACTCCCATTCCCGTGAGAGTGTGTCTTTCGGGCAGCAGAATGCTTTGGATATGATCGTAGTAGCTTATGAACCGCCTGTATACCGTCAATAGCTCCTGCTCTGCTCCGAAGGAGAGTTCAAGAGTGTTGTAGCTGCAATCAAACGACAGAATATCTCCCGTAGCTTCATCGGCTGCCGAATATATGTATCCCTCGTCATCTCGGCTTGTCTTGCCGAAGGCAAAGTGCTTTACAAATTCGTCGGTAAGTCTGTGTACCAGCCCGAAATCCACAGGCTTCCTGTCAAGACAGACTATCGGCAGCTCAAATTCAACACCCGCCCTCACAGGTCTTTCGCGTCGGGTCGGTTCAATGTATTTATCTCTGATCGCTTTGTCAAGCAGAGCTTCGTCAACATTGCACATATTATACCTCCTAAATATTGAATTCCAGCTTTTCAAGTGCTGCACCGATCGCATCGACATATTCCCTGCCGTGCGGTTCACCCTTGAATACAGTGCTGCCGTTCCTGAATGCATGGACTGTTGTCAGCGGCAGCGGCTTCCATATACCGCTGTCCAGCGGAACTGTAGCGATCATCACGCTGCCCTTGTCTTTTTTGTAATAAAGCGTGTCTTTCATGTTCACATGGGCATACATCAGGCTCCCGTCGTATATTATCAGGTTGAGCTTGTTCCTGTATGCTATCGAGGCTATTATCCGCTGCACAGCTTCAAAGCGCTCTCTGTCGTCAAGCTCGCTGCCCTTTTCAGCCGCAGCCTCGTTTATGCAGTCGATCAGATACAGCAGCACCCTCTCGCTGTCTGTGCTGCCTGCTTGTATCGCCTTGTATTTTATCAGCTCCAGACCGTTAAAGATGGTTCCGTTGTGTATAAGCGTCCACTGCCTGCCCGAATTATCCTTTTTTGTAAAAGGGTGGCAATTGTCCGGCGCAATGCTGCCTATTGTCGCACGCCTGATGTGAGCGACAAAGCAGTCGGAGCGTATTCCCTTGCCGAGAAGCTTCGGCACAATTCTGCTCTTGTAGGCAGCTATCGGCTCGGTGACTATTTCAGCTTCACTGCCGCCAAGCTCGGCTATGCCCCAGCCGTTCGGGTGGTCGATACTGTGGTCAAAAAACTCCTTTAACCGTGATGTGATATCTTTTTTGCTTTTGCTTGAAAAACCGAATAATTCGCACATACTCCTTCTCCTTTGTAAATGTGTTTATCTCAGTCCGACAACACATTCGCTCGCAGAAGCATATGCTCGGTATGCCTGTATTTCCTTTCATGTCATCACCTATTATTTCCAGTAATATATAATTCATATAGGCTTTATATGGATTATA
>CAMOFU010000092.1 GCA_946613705.1 uncultured Clostridia bacterium | reverse complement strand
GATTTGACGAAACTATTTCAGAAAAGAGAAAAATACTTTTGTGTGAGGTGGATCATGAGCAGGACAGCATTTGTAACAGGCGGCTCGGGTGATATCGGCGGGGCTGTATGCAGACGGCTCGCGGGGGAAGGCTTTGCCGTGGCGGTCGGCTATATGTCGGGCAGGGAAGCTGCCGAAAAGCTGTGCGGCGAGCTGCGCGGCATAACGGATACTCTTGCGGTCGGGCTCGACCTTGCGCAGCCCGAGACGGCAGATGCGGCATATTCTCGGGTCTGCTGTGAGCTCGGTGTGCCCGATGTGCTTGTGAACAATGCGGGGGCCGCGCACATCGGGCTGTTTACCGATATGGACGACAGCGAGATCGTCCGCCTTGTGAACACCGATCTTACAGGGGCGATGCTGCTGACAAGACGCGCTGCCCGCGATATGGTCAGGCGGCACAGCGGCAGGATCGTGAACATTTCCTCTGTGTGGGGGATAGCGGGAGCCTCATGCGAGGTCGTGTATTCTGCGGCAAAGGCGGGGCTGATCGGATTTACCAAGGCGCTCGGCAAGGAGCTTGCACCGAGCGGGATAACCGTAAACTGCATCGCTGCGGGAATGATCGACACCAAAATGAACAGCTGCCTGACCGCAGAGGATAAGTCGTCGATCGTTGACGGGATACCGATGGGGCGCATGGGAACTCCCGAGGAGATCGCCGCGCTCACCGCATTTCTCTGTTCCGATGAGGCGGGATATATCACCGCACAGGTCATAGCCTGCGACGGCGGCTGGATATAGCGGCATGGCACTTTGTAAATTTCACATGGTTTTCATTGACTTATTTTCCTGTTTATGATATTATGATGATAGCAGATCGGATCTTGGGTCTGTCGAAAATGAAGGGAGTTTGAACTATGAAAAAATTTTTTGCACTTATTGTATCGGTTATCATGGCAGCTTCTGTTATGACTGCCTGCGGAAACAGCGATTCTTCGTCGGAGATATCGGCGGCTGAACCTTCGAGCACTGCAAGCGCGGCGGAAAGCACTGCCGATGAGAGCAAGGCTGAGGAGAGCAAGGCTGAGGAGAGCGCTGCCGAAGAGAGCAAGGCTGAAGAGAGCAAGGCCGAGGAAAGCAAGACCGAGGAGTCCGCAGCCGAGACGGAGAGCAAGGCCGATGAAAGCACAGCAGACACTTCAAATGCCAACTGGGGCCCGCTTGGAAAGGCATATACGGAATCACTTGCGAACGGCGTTTATTCTCTTGATATGACTGTTTCCACATCTATCGCGGGCGAGATGCCTGTCAAGATGGAGGTCAACGGCAAGAATATCCACTCCGTATTTACAGTGATGGGCAGCGAGGTAGAAAGCTATATTATTGACGGAAAGGCTTACAACATCATGCCTGCTATGAAGGCTTATGTGGTCACAGATGCCTCCGAAGCAACCAATGCTATGAGCGGTACCAGCAACTACGGTCTTTCTGTCGATCAGCAGCTGATAGATCAGGGCGAAGAGGACGGCCTGAAATATGAGAAATATGCAGTAAGCTACGGTGCTGAGGGTGAGTCGATAGACGAAGAGAACAGCACTGTCACAACATACTATTTTGACGGTGACGGGAATCTGAAATCATTAAAGAGCACTGCGCCCGTGATCGGCGAGACCACTGTAACGATAAACAGCGTAAGCTTTGACGATGTAAAGATAGAGCTGCCCGATCTGACGGGTTATACCGAGATGGATCAGGATGCTATGGCTAACGGTGAGGCTGCCGACCCCAAGGCAGTGCTTGAGATGACGATGAATATGCTCGGCATCACCGAGGATATGGTCAAGAAGGCAGGCTATACGGTTGACCAGCTTGCTGAGATGGACTCTGAGGAATTTGCGCCTATCCTCGTGCAGATCGCAAAGGATAACGGCCTTGAGCTCTCGATGCTGGACGGAGTGTTCGGTGAAGAGAGCAAGGACGCAGCAGACGAGTAAAGCAGACCGACAATGTTGAACTCATCGCCTGAACTCTATTGACTGCAATCGAAACCAATAAAAAAGCGGACGGATCTGTGGACCGTCCGCTTTTTTGTACTGTTGCTTTCCTGTCAGCTTTCAAGCAGCTTTTCGAGCTTGCTGCTCATCGGGTCGAGCCAGTCGCCGTCATAAAGCTCGACCGTGCCCTTGTCGCAGGCTGCTGCGAGCTTGGGGTCGATCGGCAGCCGACAGACTGTGTCGATACCGTACTCTGCGGCAAATTCCTCTATGCGGCTGTCGCCGAACACGCTGTGGCGCTTGCCGCAGTCGGGGCACTCATAATAGGACATATTCTCGACAATGCCCAGCACGGGAACATTCATCATCGCTGCCATTCTCACAGCCTTGCCCACGATCATTCCGACAAGCTCCTGCGGGCTGGTAACGATAACGATACCGTCTATCGGCAGCGACTGGAACACGGTCAGCGGCACGTCACCCGTTCCGGGGGGCATATCGACGAACATGAAGTCTACCTTATCCCAGATAACATCAGTCCAGAACTGCTTTACCGCACCCGCGATAACGGGTCCTCTCCACACAACGGGGTCCTTCTCGTCCTCGAGCAGCAGGTTGATAGACATGATCTTTGTTCCCTTTGCACTCATGGCAGGGAAGATGCCGCTGTCGCTGCCCTCGGCCTTGCTGTGGATACCGAAGGCATTCGGGATAGACGGCCCTGTGATATCCGCATCAAGAATGGCGGAGGCATAGCCGCCTCGCTCTGCATTCACAGCCAGCAGTGAGGTCACCAGTGATTTGCCGACACCGCCCTTTCCGCTGACGATACCGATGACCTTTTTTACCTCGCTCATCTGATTGAGCGGCTCCTTCGGGATACCGCCCTGACGTTCGCTGCAGCTTGCTCCGCAGCTTGAACAGTCGTGATTGCATTCGCTCATGATCTTAGCTCCTTTGTTTAGTATTTGATTTTGATATCTGATGATCTTTGATCTACAGGTTCACTCCGCCTTGATCTCTAACTGAGAGTGTCCGTTCTCGCGGTATATCTCCAGGCTGAACCGCTGCTCTTTGCCGCCGTCGGTAACGGTAAAGGTCGTGCTGCCGTATTTGCGGCCGTTTACATAGACAAAGCCTTCGGCAGGATCGTTGAACGATACCTCTGCGATATCGGGATCTGCCACAGTGATAACTGCATTTTCGGAATAGGAGTATCCCTCGGGCAGGAACGACTGTCCCGAGATCTCCACGCTGCCGTTTCTGACTATCACGATCACAGCGGTCACAATGACCGCAGCAAGTGCTGCGAGTCGCTGCCATTTGTTCACGGTAAATGTCAGTATATACACCGCGGCCTGAAGCATACAGAAAAGACCTGTCACGAGCAGATACGGAGGCTCATAGTAGGTGTCGATAAATGCGCCGACACCCACAGCTGACAGAAATACGATGACAGGGGAGATTATCAGCAGGCTTATCCAGCCGCGCTTTCTCAGAAACCAGCCTATGAATGCCATCGGGAATGTGAGCAGCGTCCAGATGAACCAGTATTTGTAGTAACCGAACAGCCCCCACCCCATATCGGAGAAGGGCACCTGTATAAGATATATCAGCGGCTGGCTCACAAGGAAGAACACAAAGGTCTTGACTGCGGAATCCAGCGGGCTTTTGCAGTTCGGCATTATCAGGATCGCCGGCAGGAACCAGGCTTCAAAGTCGATGCCCATGCGCTCAAATGAAGTATCCTTGAACACGGGTACGAGCAGGAATACCGCTGTTATTGCCGCCGAAACGACTGCCATGATGATGACCGCAGGCCAGTTCATTTTGATCCCGCCGTACAGCCTGTCAAGAAACCGCGAAACGGCATTGCCGCTGCTGCTTGTATTTATACTCTGATCTGTGCTTTCCAAAATATCATAGCTCCTTTATTGGATTTACTATCGGCTTTACCGAGATACATAATCTATCACAGACTTGACGAAGGTCCTGCCCTCGGGAGAGAGGGTGAGCTTTTCGATATCGGCATTCAGCACGACCGCCTTGCCGTTCGATATATCATATTCATACAGCAGAGCAAGGTCGTGATTGCGCTCGAAGTTGTCTATCGTCCGCACGATCACCCGCTTGCCGTCCGAGTGACCGTCGAGTATCTCCGAGCGGGAATTGCTTACTATATCATACCACTGCGGAGTAGACCATTTCCTGCTCGAAAAGCCCGCAAGTGCAGGGTGATCGCTGTCTATCAGCAGTCCCATCGTTCCGACGGGGACAGGCTTGCCCATTGACTCTGAGATAGAGCGGAACATCGGATAGCACCAGAAGTCGGTGCAGTAAAAGCCGTCGATATAGCCCTCTTTGTCCTTTGTTTCGGGGACTATAAGAACGGTCCTGCCCTCATCGAGCAATGCGCGCGCTTCGCTGTCGAGGCTTGTGAATATCCTTGCGCTGCCGATCTCGATACTGTCTATCCTCGGGAATACCGTCAGCTCATAGCTGTTCCTCACGTCCGTCCCGATGACGCTCAGGGTCAGAGTGAGCCGTGTTACCTCATCATAATCGGGCAGCAGCGCGGTGAACCTGCCGATGCCTATGTGATCTCCGCCGCCTGTTATCTCATATCCCGCCGAGGCTTCAAAGCCGCCGCCCGAAAGCTCGCAGCGTACCGTTTTTCCGACGGCTTCATCGCTCCTGAACCAGGCAAGCTCAATGTCCGCCGAGAAATCGGCGCCCGCTTCAAGGCAGTAGTCCCCGAACCTCGCAAGCACAACGGCATCATTGCAGAACTGCCGCCACTGCTGCGGCTCGATCAGACCCTTCGAGTCCATGAAAGCATCGAGCATTCCGACCAGAGCTGTGCCCTGACCCGAGAAATCCTGCAAGTCGAGCAGCTGGAACCCGGCGATACGCTCTGAACGGAAGGCAGCCTCAAGCTCCTCCTTATAGCACTGAACAGCCAGCTGCCCCGAGCATCGGAAGTAATCCTGTGCCAGCGGAAGCAGCCCCGCCTTGTCCAGACGTTCGCGGAATATCTCGAAGTTCCGTGCTTTGAGCGGCCCCGTGTATTTGTTTATCTCATTGAGATCGGGGAATGTCTCATACTGGCCTATCTCGTGGGTGATTATCGGCACATCGGGTATGAACGCGCTGTCGGCAGCCGTGGCCTTGACTGTTTTGACACCCGTGCCGTACTGTATCTGTACGGTCCCGCTCCCGCTTTGTCCGCCGCGAGCCTCTATCTTAGGTACGACCGCATCGTCATAGTCATGCATCGTCGAGGGCTTGTCAGTCTGAACATGGCCGAGCGGCGCATCACACATCGCATACGAACCGCGTATAAGTCGGTCGTTTGCCAGCCGCACCCCTACAAAGAAATCGTCCTCTTCAAGCACGGCAGGAAACCACTGGAAGTTGTTTGAACCCTGAGTGTAGAGCCTGCGGCGGTCGTGATCCTTGTATCCGCGGAGTATCCTGTTCAGCTCGTTCTGCGAGCCCCAAAGCTCGTTGCCCATCGACATCATGCAGAATGACGGGTGATTGCCGAAGCAGTCGATCATGCGGAAGCCCTCCGCAATGAGAAAGTCCTGCTCGTCCTTGTTGTAGCCCTCCTCGCCCTCCTCGTGTATCGTTCCCCAGAAGGGCAGCTGCGGCTCCATGATGATGCCGAGCCTGTCGGCAGCCTCGAAAGCAGCCTCGGGCGGGCAGCAGGTGTGGAATCGGTAGTGGTTGAAGCCCCATTCCTTTGCTGTGCCCATGACCTTCAGCCATGAGTCAACGTCCGTCGGGGCATAGCCTGTTTTCGGGAAGATCATGCCGTCGTGCTTGCCGCGCAGGAAGATGTTCCTGCCGTTGAGCGTAAAGCGGCTGCCCTCGGCACGGAACTCGCGCAGCCCGAAGACCGCGGTATATGTATCGTTTTGCTTAGTTTTTATCACTACGCGGTAGAGATACGGTGTCTCATCGCTCCACAGATAAGCGTCGTTCCCGAGAAAGGCCACCGTCTCAAAGCGTCCGCCCCGTGTAATAGTATGCACTGTCGGCAGTGTTATATGCTCGGGGGTATTTACGCTTTCATAATTAAAGGTCAACGGTGTATTCTCCTCGGGAAACAGCCTGCCCTTGATCGTAACTGTACGGTTTTCCGGATTTGTATATATTTTTACATCGTAGATACGCGGCCCCTCGGAGATCTCTATACGCATATGCCCCGTGATGCCGCACCAGTTCGACTGTGTATCCTGCGAGGTCAGGTGGCCGCCGCCTGTTTTGTAGCCGACGTTAGTAACGGCTATCACCAGCTCATGCTCACCGTCTGCCGAGAACCGCGAGATATCATATCGGTGCGGAGCGATCAGGCTGTCC
This sequence comes from uncultured Clostridia bacterium, assembly GCA_946613705.1. Taxonomy (GTDB): domain Bacteria; phylum Bacillota; class Clostridia; order Oscillospirales; family Ruminococcaceae; genus FB2012. The sequence continues at coordinate 2,279 of CAMOFU010000092.1, read as the reverse complement.
TGCACACCGAGGCTTTCGCCGTCAACAAACAGCTCGGTTATCCTTGTGCGTTCGAGCGAGAGAATGAGCGTTTTGTTTTGCAGTCCTGAAAATTGTACAGTTTTGCGAAACCTTGCAGTTCCCCCGAATTTGAAGGCATCGGTAAGAAAGCCTGTCTCGCGGGCGGGATTGGGTGCTCCCTTCCCCGCAGCGGAGGTAGTGCCCGGCAGCTCCATACTGTCACTGTATACGCACTGCTCTTTGCAGCCTTCGGGTTCGAGCGACAGCTCCCAGAGTCCGCTCAGGTCGATTTGATCGGTCATAATGATACGCCCCTTTCTCTTTCCGTTTGCATTTAGCTTCAAGATACATTATCATTTTAATTATACCATATTAATAGGCAGTGTTTATTACTATTTTGTAAATAAAAAGCAGAGACACACCTTGAAAAAGTATCTCTGATATGATAGAATATAGTAAACGATACATTGAGAGGTTGATCTTATGGACGTGAGGATATACAAGCTCTGGCGCTCGCTGATCGAGGAACAACTCAGCCCCCGCTCGGTAAGGGCGCTTGAGGTGTACGAAAGCGCGGAGGAGCTGTATTCGGACAGAGTCTCGGCGGCAATGCTTCTGCCGCTGCGGGAGGGCGAGCTGCTTCGGGCTGCTGCTCTCGACAGGGCAGCGGCTGTGACCGAGTGCTGCCTGCGTTCGGGGATAGAGCTCGTTTTTCCCGATGATGCTGCATTTCCGAAGCAGCTGCTCAGTCTTTACGATGTTCCGAAAAGGCTGTTCTTCATGGGCTCGCTCGGGTGTCTTGACGGCAGGACCTGCGGTATCGTGGGCGCGAGGGAGGCCGATGATTATTCCTATCGGCTCACGCGAAAACTATCTGCCGACATTGCTGCCCGCGGCATCACCGTATGCAGCGGCTTTGCACTCGGCATCGACCGTGCCGCACACTTCGGAGCACTTGATGCATCGGGCAGGACAGCCGCGGTGCTCGGCTGCGGGCTGATGTACGATTATCCGCGCGGCTCAGCCAAACTGAAGGAGACTATCGCAGAACGCGGCGGTGTAATAATGAGCGAATACCTGCCCGACGAGCTGCCGCTGGCAGAGAATTTTCTCAGGCGCAACCGCATCACTGCCGCCGTAAGCGACTGTGTGCTTTGTACACAGGCGGCACAGCGCAGCGGTACTCTAAGCACCGTCAAATACGCCCTCGAGCTTTCAAGACCCGTGTTCGTTACACCGCCGCACGACCTGCTCAGCGGCAGATATGCGGGCATCGTATCGCTGCTGCGCGACGGTGCAGAGCAGATCTATTCGGCTGACGATCTCATCGAGAGCTGCTTTCCCGAGCTTACCCCTGAATGACATAACAGACCCCCGACACAGAAAAGCGTATCGGGGGTCGGGTCTTATGAGTTTCCGAGAATGATCTGCGTTTTGGAGGTATCTACCATATCGTTCTCCATTATCAGCTCACCTATGCTGTCGGCACGAATGATACCGCCCGAGGGATTCTTCACGCTGTCGATACTGCCGATGATCTCGGCATCGACGGTGGAGTATTCAAAAGCGAGCGTTGTGTCATTGAGCCTGCACCCGCGCATAACAAGGCCGTCTATAAAGCACAGCCCCTGCAGGCTCTCTATCGTGCAGTTGATAAATGTCAGATCTTTTGAGTTCCAGCCGAGATATTCGCCCGAGATGAAGCAGTTCTCGCAGACGATATTCTCTGCGTTCCAGAAAGCGTCCTTGCTCAGCAGCCGCGAATTGCTCACGCGGACGTTTTTAGCCCCGTCAAAGCTGTAGTTGCCGTCCAGCGCAAGGCCGTCCACCGTGATATTGCTGCTGTTCATCGCAAAGTAATCTCCCTTTGCCTCGATGTTTTTCAGCTCAACATTATCGCACGCCCACAGGGTCTCTTCAGCGTTCATGAACTTCACGTTTTCAAGCGATATCCCATTGCAGCGCCTGAACCCCTTCGGGGCTATGTAAAGGGTATCTCTGAGGGAAACATTATCGGTATACCATATCCCCGCGCGCGCCATTTCGTAGAAGGTGCTGTTCCTGACCGAGATATCCCTGCTGTACCAGAGCGGGTATTTCCAGCGGAACTGAGTTTTGTATGCATCTATATTTCTGCTGTGCTTCAGCGGTGATTCACCGTTATCGAAGGTACAGCCGTTAAGCGCAAGATCCTCCGCCCTGAACAGAGCACGCTCTCCTTCAAAGCAGCTGTTTTCTATGTTTTTCAAATGGTATTCCTCCATTATTCAGTATACATT
>CAMOFU010000091.1 GCA_946613705.1 uncultured Clostridia bacterium | reverse complement strand
GGTCTCTGTTGTTGAAGCTAAATAGTTAAGCACAGTTGGTCACCTTTTCTTTCTTCTCTATGTTTTTTGTTTCTTTTTCCTGTCTTTTGCAGCTGTTCATTCTCTCCTTTTCGACAAGCTCGTAGCAGGAGCCGTATTTTGAGAATGACGCGGGGAAGATCTCAAGCTCATCGAGCATATGCGAGAGCCAGAGCGGCATGGCGTTCGTGATCTTTATCTCCATTATCCGCGTGCCCTCGGGGAGCACCTTCCTGCCGTAGGAGCCGCTTTCGAGATGCAGGTCCTCCTCGCGGAAGGTTATGTTGCGGTCGAAGGTCACCCTCAGCGCGGGGTCCTCGTTGCCGAACATCGCGATGCGGTCGTAGCTCAGATACATCGCGGGGCCGATGCCCTTGTAGAACTTCATGAAGTAAAGCAGCTCGTTCTCTATCTGCTTATCCTTGGCATTTATGCTCAGCCCCTTGTTGAAATCGCCGTACTGCTCGAGCTTCATCGACTCGCGCCTTTTGTAGACAACTCCCTTGAACTTCTTCTTGATCTCCACAAAGAGCGTGCCTCCCGCCTTCGGTGTGCCGTAGCTGCGCACCCTCAGCTTTTCCTTGTAGATCGGCTTTTCCATCGAGCGCCTGACTATCAGATGCTCGGGGGTATCGTAATATATGTTGCAGATCGTTGTCTCGCCGTATTTATCTACTGTCATATATCCTTCAAGACGTTTCCTCAGCTCGGTATACTGCCTTTCACTCAGCAGATATTTCTTCTCGACCCTTTTGAACACTGCCTGGAATGCCATCTCATCATCTCCTTTGTCCTTCATTGACTTTATTATAACCCCGCGACCTTAAAGCAACTTTAAGATATAATGAAAAATCTGTAACACAGAATGTTTTTTCCATGACCTCCCGACACAGCCGTGTGCCATCGGACATCACGTTCTTTACATTATTTATTATACATTATTTATAAATAGCTTATAATGTTGTTTTTTTGCTTGACACAGCGCCATATAATGTATTATAATAGAAGTGTACGACATTTTGATACAGAGGTTTGTTTATGATAAAAAAACTGTTCCGACAAATGCTGCTCACTCAGATACTGTCCTCGATGACGGTAATGGTGTGTATGCTGATAGACAGTATCATGATAGGGCGGTTTCTCGGTGTCGATTCCCTGTCGGCATACGGGCTCGCCTCCCCCGTGCTGCTCGTGTTCGCAGCGTTCGGCAATCTGATCTCGGCAGGTGTGCAGGTGGTCTGCGGGAAGACAATGGGCTCGGGCGACAGAAAGGGCACCAATGCCTGCTTTTCGGTCTCGGTCGTTCTGGCTGCGGTCATCTCTGTCGTGGGCGTGATACTTATTCTTGTCTTCACCGACCCTATCTGCACGATACTCGGTGCGGGCAGACCGCACCCCGATAACCCCGTTTTCTTCCTGACGAGAGACTATCTGCGCGGCTTTATAATCGGTGCCCCCGCATTCATATCCGCTCAGATAATGGTGCCTTATATGCAGCTCTCGGGCAACCGCACAAGGCTCGTCATCGCCGTTGCCATGATGACCGTGGGCGATATCGTGTTCGATGCGCTGAATGTGCTCGTCTTCCACGGCGGCACGCTCGGTATGGGGCTTGCCTCGAGCGTGAGCTATTACATCGCCTTTGTGATAGGGGCGGCATATTTTCTCAAAAAGAGCTGTGTGTTCAGGTTCAGGAAAAAGCTGCTCAAACGCAGCGTCAGCCGTCAGCTGATAATGGCGGGCGTGCCTACGCTGATAAACCAGCTCAGTCTGGTGCTGCTCACCTTCGTGCTGAACAATATACTGCTCGGAGTAGGCGGCAACCTTGCCGTCGCGGCATACTCGGTCATAACCTCGGCGGGAAATATCTGCTATTCGTTCAGCTCGGGCATCGGCTCGGTGGCGCTGATGCTCTCGTCGATATTCTACACGGACAAGGACAAAAATGCGCTCAACACAGTCGTCAGCGCGATGTGCTTCTTCTCGGTGCTCATCTGCGGGATAGTCACGATCGGGGTGACCTTCGGTGCGAAGTGGCTGGTAGCGCTGTTCCTCGAAAACAGGGCGGCAGAGCGGCTGGCTGTCTGGGGAATGCGGCTGTTCGTGATGTCGCTGGTGCCGTGTGCGCTCAACACCTGCTTCAAGAATTACTATCAGGGCATCGACCGTATACGGCTCACCGAGGTGATATCCGTGCTGCAGAACTTCCTGCTGCCCGCCACGGCTGCATTTGTGCTGAGCCGATTCCTGAAGATCACGGGCGTGTGGCTCGGCTTCCTCAGCGGCGAGCTGCTGACGCTTGTGTTTATAACGCTGTATGTAACGCGGGTAAACAAGCGCTTCTCGATCACTGCCGAAGCCTTCTCTCTGCTCGGCGACGATTTCGGGGTCGGGGCGGACAACTGCTTTGAGATGTCCTTCATGCGTGCGGAGGACGTGAGCCGCTGTGCTGCGGCGGCACAGGAGTTCTGCCGCTCGCACGGCCTTGACGAGAACAGATGCTCGCTGACGGCGCTGTGCATCGAGGAGATGACCAAAAATGCCGTCCGCAGCGGACTTATGAAAAACGACGGCGAGCACAATGTCGATGTGCGCATACTTATCAAGGACGGCGAGCCTACGCTGCGTATCCGCGACAACTGCGAGCACTTCGACCCCGTGAAGTATCTCGAGCTGCATTCGTCGGAGATCCCCGAGGAGCACAAGGGCATACGCGCCGTGCTCGGCAGGGTCACCACCGTCAACTACGTCAACACCCTCGGCTTCAATAACCTGACACTGACGATGTGAGCCGTCCGCCGAAATATGCTTTTTCAAAAATATGTACAAAATACAAAAAACAACATATGAAAAACAGCCTCGTTCAAGCCGTTTTGACTTGACCGAGGCTGTTTGTTTTCCGTTCCTCAGAGCCGCAGCAGCTCCTTGCTTATTTCAGAAAATATTCCTCATACCATACCAGGAAGGTGTAGATGGTCCAGATCTTGCGCCAGTTGTCGGAATTGCCGCCGACATAGTCACGGTAGATCGCATCGACCTCGGCAAGATCGAAGAACTCTCCTGCCCAGTCTGCTGTCAGCTTGGCACGCACGTCGGCATTGTAGCGCTCGTCTGCCAGCCATATGCGTATCGGCACGATAAAGCCGAGCTTCTTGCGGAAGGCGATCTCTTCGGGAAGCACCTTTGCGGCGGCGGTGCGGAATGCCACCTTGTTCTGCTCCTCGGTCACCTTGTACCTTGACGGCAGGCGCGAAGCGATATCGAAGATGCGCCTGTCTGTCAGCGGCATTCTGATCTCCAGCCCCGCCGCCTCGCTCATCTTGTCAACGTTCAGATATATGTCGCCCTCCAGCCAGATCTGTATATCCACATCGCTCATCTTAGTCAGCGGGTCAAGCCCCTCTGTTTCCTCATAGATGTGCTTCACAAGGTTTATCGGCAGCACGGAGGGATCGTAGTGCTTCAGGATACGCTGCTTCTCCTCCTCCTTCATTATGTTGGTGTTGCCGACATAGAAGGTCCTCAGGTTATCGCCGTAGCGCTCGGCATTGCGGTACATATTGTAGCCGCCGAAGAATTCGTCCGCTCCCTCGCCCGAATAACACAGCTTGGTGTGCTTTGCCGTTTCTATGCAGCCTATCGCGAAAACGATCGCCGAAGCGTCTCCGAGCGGCTGCTCCATGTTCTTCATAACATAAGGAACGATCGAGAAATACTGCTCGGGAGTGATAACGGCGGTGGAATTCTTCCTGCCCAGCAGCTCGGCTGTCCTGCGGGCAAGGGGAGATTCATCAAAGCGCTCCTCCTCATAGCCGCAGGAATCACTCATCTCGGCATCGGACATTGCAAACACATAGCTGCTGTCCACACCGCCCGAAAGGAAGCTCTCGGCAGTCTCGTCCTCGTCCTTGACCTCGCGCATCATCAGCTTGACAGTCTCGTGTATTTCGTCCGCCCACTCTTCAAGCGTCTTGTCATTATCGGGTCTGAAGGTCGGTGTCCAGTAACGCTCAACGGTAAGCCTGCCGTCCCTGAACTCGAGCAGGTGCCCCGGCATGAGCTTCTTCACGCCCTTGAAGAACGTATCCTCCCCCGCAGCATAGGTAAGCGACATATAGATCTGCAGCATATCGGTGTTGAGCTCCTTTTTAAAGCCCTTGCCCGATATTATCTTTGAGATGTTCGTGCCGTATAGCAGGCGGCCGTCCTCTGTAACATAATAATAGAACGGCTTTGTCCCGAAATGGTCGCGCAGGCAGAACAGCTTATCCTCTTCGGTATCATAGAGCGCGAAGGCGAACATACCGTAAAGGTGCTCCGCCATATCCCGCCCCCATTTTTCATAGGCGGCGATGATGATCTTCTCCTCGCGTTCTCTTCTCGGCATACCCGCGGGCAGTCCCAGCTCACTGCAAAGCGCGGCATGGTTGCGGATATGACCTCTGTAATCCTTGATCTCGATCATAATAATTCACCTCTGATAGATTATATGTAAGCTCAGTCCTTATCATTCGCGGACAGGAGCATTATCGCAGAACCCGTGAGCAGGCCGCCTATAGTATAGTATACGGCCACGGGGACCCTGAACATCAGCAGGAACAGCCCTATGAGCAGCACTGCGGCAGCCATTATCCCGATAAAGAGCCACGGCTTATCCGAAAGCAGCGAAAACCTTTGTCTCACCCTCGTTCGGAGGGACAGCCTTTGCTCGAGCGCTATCCATATACCGACCGCCGCGGCAGCCGTCCCGACAAGGAGAAGTACAGCACCGACAATATTCATGAAAGCCTCCGTTTGAATGGTGTGTTTTATCCCGTTCTGTTCATGCCTTCTTTGCGGCACAGATAACAGCCTTGATGATCTGCACCGTTATCATAGACCCGAGCGCCAGACCGTATACCGTGCAGAGCAGACCTGCCGACAGCGACTCGACCTTGAAGAAGCCGTGTATCGGAGTTATCAGCAGCACTGCGGTTATCAGCAGGAAGCCCGCTGCGAACGCGATCAGGCCGAACCTGTTGTCAAACATTCTCTTAGTGAAGATGACGGGCTTGTCTTCCTTGCAGCTGAACCCGTGGAACAGCCGTGAGAGGCAAAGCGTTGCGAAAGCCATCGTGGATGCCGTGGCTGCGCCGCCGTTCGCGTTGCCGATAAGGAATGCCGCGACCGTTGCCGCCGCGATCACAAGGCCGCTCCAGCCGATCTTCGTCAGGAACTCGCCCGTGAGGATAGACTCGTTGGCGGGGCGGGGCTTGCGCTTCATCACTGCATCGGAGTGCGGCTCAAGGCCCAGCGCTATCGCGGGCAGCGAGTCGGTCAGCAGATTGATGAACAGCAGATGTATCGCCGCGAAAGGCACGGGCAGTCCGCCCAGCGAGCAGAACAGCACCGTGATGATGCCCGCCAGATTACCCGAAAGCAGGAAAAGGATAGACTTCTTGATGTTGTCGTAGATGTTCCTGCCGTTCTTTACCGCCTTGACGATAGTGGCAAAGTTGTCGTCGGCAAGCACCATCGCTGCCGCGTCCTTGGACACCTCAGTGCCCGTTATGCCCATGGCAACACCAACGTCCGCCTGCTTCAATGCGGGCGCATCGTTCACGCCGTCGCCCGTCATCGAAACGATCTTGTCGTTGTTCTGCCATGCCTTTACTATCCTGATCTTGTGCTCGGGCGTAACGCGGGCATAAACGCTCTTGTCGCGCACATAGGTCACAAGCTCCTCGTCTGTATACTTATCCAGCTCTGCGCCCTCAACTGCCTCTGACATATTCTCGAGAATGCCTATCTCCTTGGCAATAGCCGAAGCGGTAACGACATGGTCGCCCGTTATCATAACAGGCTTGATGCCTGCCGCTTTGCACTCTGCAACAGCCTGTTTGCTCTCGGCACGCGGCGGGTCCATCATGGCGATAAGGCCCATGTAATCGAGCCCGCGCTCATCGTCCAGCCCGATCTCCGTCGCATTGAATCTCTTACTCGCAAAGCAGAGCACGCGCAGTCCCTGCGAGGAAAGCTCCTCCACCTGTGCGCGTATCTGCACCTTCTGCTCGTGGGTGATGTTCATGCGCTCGGTCAGCACATCGGCTGCGCCCTTGGTGAACATTATGTTCTCGCCGTTCACCACATTCAGCGTGGACATCAGCTTGCGGTCGGAATCGAACGGTATCTCGCTGATGCGCTTGCAGTCTATCCTCATCTGATCGTCGGAAAGCGAGCGGTCGCGGGCATAGCTTATCAAAGCAGTCTCGGTCGGGTCGCCGATCTCGGTGCCGTCCTTGATCTGCGAGTCGTTGCACAGCACAGATGCCAGCACCAGCAGCTTCTCGTCTCTGTTGCCCATATCGCCGTCCTCCGCCGCGATCACATGGCCGCCGACGACTATCTTGCGGACGGTCATCTTATTCTGCGTAAGGGTACCCGTCTTGTCCGAGCATATTATCGAAACGGAGCCCAGCCCCTCTACAGCCTGCAGCTTGCGGATTATCGCATTCTCGCGGGACATCTTCTGCGTGCCGAAGGAGAGCACTATCGTTACGATCGAGGAGAGTGCCTCGGGGATAGCCGCGACCGCGAGGGCGATAGCGAACATGAGCGAGTCCATAACGCTGTTGTAGTTGACCTCGGGGGCTCTGAAAAGGCTCAGCCCGAACACCAGCGCACAGATCGCAAGTATGGCGATCGAGAGCTTGCGCCCGAAGGAATCGAGCGTGCGCTGCAGCGGGGTCTTGCGCTCCTCGGCATTCTGTATCAGCGAGGCGATCTTGCCGACCTCGGTGTTCATGCCGATCTCGGTCACGATGAATCTGCCGCGCCCGTAGGTCACGAACGAGCCCGAGTATACCATATTGGTGCGCTCGGCAAGCGGGCATTCGCGCTCGATAGCCGCGGTGTCCTTGTCGATGTTCACGCTCTCACCCGTTAGGGCGCTCTCGTTTACCTGAAGCGACGCGCTTTCGATAAGCCGCCCGTCGGCAGGTATCTGGTCGCCCGCCTCTATCAGCACAACGTCACCTATGCACACGTCCTCCGACGGGACTACAGCGGCCTCGCCGTTTCTCAGCACCTTTGCATTGGGGGCAGAGAGCTTTTTGAGGTTCGAGAGGCTCTTCTCGGCCTTGAGCGTCTGCACCGTGCCGAGGATCGCGTTCATCGTGATGACCGTGATTATGACCACCGTGCTTTCCACATCACCCGTTATCGCCGAGATCACCGCAGCGATTATGAGGATGATAACAAGAAAATCCTTATACTGTTCAAGAAAGATGATGAACGGTGTCTTCTTCTTTCCCTCGGCGAGCGCGTTCCTTCCGTACTTCTCGGCACTTGCCTTTGCCTGCTCGGAGGTAAGGCCGTTCTCACTTGTACCGAGGTCGGCAGCGATCTGCGAGGGACTCTTTCGGTAATGATCGGTCATAGCGGTGATATCCTTTCTCAAATCTCAAAACTAAACTATATTATTGTTTTATGCCAAACAGCATTATAATTATATAACAGAAATCTCAGAATGTCAATAAATCAACAGAATTATCCTGCGGGATAGAATTATCCTGCGGGATAATACCCTTCTGCGCCCGCTGCGGACGAGGCTGTGCAGTGATATGTAAGCATCGGGACGGTGTGTTTAGTAATATGCACAAGGAAATATACTATATTTTGTGCAAAAGGGTAAAAATATTAGTAAGTTTGTACAAAATGTTGACGAATTAATAATGAATGTGCTATAATTTAAGGTGAGTAATACTGTGCCTGTGCCGCGATGTGCGGCGGGTACGGCTCGGAAATGAAAGAAACCAAAGGAAGCTGAAAACGATAAATAACCTGCCCCGTGCAGGATCGGAGGTCTGAGATGGAAAAGCAATTTGATTATGGCAGCTATGCGGGCTATCGGGATACCGTGCAGACTTTGAATAAGAATCTGAGGAGCCTGCTCGGGCTGAGCGAGGAGATCGCTCTCGTCAATACCGCCAATTCGATCAGGGAAACTATCGAGAAAAGTGAGTCCGACCATTTCGAGGTCGCTATCGTGGGCGAGTTCAAGAGGGGCAAGTCTACGCTGATAAATGCCCTGCTCGGCAAGGAGGTGCTCCCTGCCGACGTTCTGCCTGCCACCGCGACCCTGAACCGCGTGACCTACAGCGATACGCCGTATGTTCAGGTGGAGTATAAGGACGGCAGGAGCGAGAGAGTCGATATCGACCAGCTGGAGAATTATGTCACCAAGCTGACTGCCGAGGCGGAGGAGACTGCCGAAAAGGTCAAGGAAGCCACCGTCTACTACGATACCGAGTTCTGCAAGAACAATGTGGATATCATCGACACCCCGGGGCTCAACGATGACGAGCAGATGACAAACGTGACGCTCTCGATCCTTCCCAAGATAGACGCGGCAGTGTTCGTTATCAGCGCAAATTCTCCTTTCTCGCAGTTTGAGAAGGACTTTCTCGAGAAGAAGATGCTCACCTCCGATGTCGGAAGGATAATCTTCGTCGTGAACTGCTTCGGGACCTTCTCGGCAGAGGACGAGGACAAGATCGTAGAGACTGTCCGCGCACGCATCACCAAGTATGTTATGGACAAGGCAAAGCAGGTAATGGGCGAGGACAGCC